>CAURFS010000167.1:0-4523 GCA_963523845.1 uncultured Campylobacter sp.
GTTCCCAATCTGCATATTTTCTCTTTTCTGAGGATAAATTCTCGAATGCCCTTTTAAACTCTATAAGTAAAAACTTCCCATTGTTATGGGTTAAGGCATCACCTATTTTTTCTACATCACCATCAAGTGGAGCTATATCGATGTCCAACAAGCACTGCTTTACAAAATAATACTCTACTGTTTTTTCCCACCACAACATTTTCATCCTTTATTCAAAATTGCTAATATCCTAATTATAAATTATAGCTATAACAAAATAAAATTGTCTTAAAATTTTTAATAACCATAGATAAGAAATTAATAAATTAAACACCGTTATAACCATAAAATTTTATAAAAACCAGCAAAAGCAAAATCCTGATCATAAAAATAATCGTCGCCACTTCAAAATTTTATTGAGTTGTCTAAATTTTACCGATTTTCGCGAGATTATAAAACTCTCTCGCGGCATCGAATTCGCTTTTTATCTCGTATCGTTCACCGCTCAGTTCAAAGCAAATCGCATTCGCGTGCAGCAACAATCTCGGCGCCCCTGTCGTTCTGATCCGCTCCGTCTCATCCATCTTTTTATCCAATATCCACTCCGCTTGCTCGCGCAAAAGCCCATACAGCGGCTCTCCCAGTATCGGCGCGCCCGTGGCAAATAGATGCAGCCTGATCTGATGCTGCCTACCCGTCAGCGGATAGCACTCAATCAGGCTAGCGTCCATGTCCTCAAAATATCGCAGCGGGCGTATCAGCGTGATCGCCTCCTTGCCGTCGCGCGATATTTTCATACGAATTTTAAGATCGGCAAACTTGTCGCTAGGGGCGATCGGAGCATCGATCACAAATCCCTCAAAATCCTTTAAAAATTTCAGTTTTTCGCTAAATTTTGCGTATTTTGTAGGCTCGAATTTTTTCAAATTTACGTAGCCCGTAGAAGTAGCCGGCAAAGATTTAGCCGCAGGTAAGGCGCAAGGTTTATGTCCGCTATCCGCGCTACTCATCGCGATAGCGGGTTCAAGCTTATCACCCACGCCGCAGGATAAGTCATCAAATTCAAATCTGCTGCCAACATCGCCAGTAGGAGCGCCAGATTTAAATTTAACCTGCGCGTCGTCAGATAGAGCGCTGCGCCATAATCCCCTACTCGCACCATTGGATAAGGTATTAAATCCAAATTTATCGCCCGCTCCTTTTAAAGCTCGCATATCGCGCAGATCCGATACGTTATCTGGTAAAATCACAGCATCGCCCGCAAATTTTGATCCGCAAATTTCATCCGAGCCTAGAGCATGGCAATTCTCTATCTCGCCATTGCAAGCGGCACCTTGCAAATCCCCTCGCAAGCCCTCTCTCAAATCCCCTTGCACGAGCGCTAAATAGCTTTTCATCACTCTACGCTGTTCGAAGCACTCTTTAAGCTCGCGCGCCGCGTCTTTATCCTTAGCGACGATAAGAATTCCGCTGGTTTCTAAATCAAGCCTGTGCGCCACGCACGCGTCCTGCCCGTATAGCGACCAGATCTCATCATACATATTATAAGGCGAGTTGCGCCCGCTCGGATGGCTTAAAATTCCACTCGGCTTGTCAAATGCCGCAAACGCATCGCACTCAAAGATAGGCTTCAGCCCGCGCGGCTCGCATTTGTAATTGATCAAAAAAATTTCTCCGTGCGCGACAGAGTTTTTATGTAAATTTTGATCCTCAGCATCGGTTACGCGATGCTTGTCACAGATGCGCTGCGCGGATTTCATATCGTATCCGAGGCTAAGCAGAATTTCGTAAATTTTGCGCCCCTCAAAGTTTCCCAGGCTTCTTTTCTCATAACCCATATTAAACTTTCAGCCCCATTTCTATATAATTTTTGCCATCATTATACAAGAAATTCTAACCGAAAGGCTACTAAAATGGTCGAAAGATACGCAAGAAAAGAGATGTCTGAAAAATGGAGCTTGCAAGCCAAATACGACGCGTGGCTAAAAGTCGAGCTCGCGGCGGTTAAAGCGTGGAATAAGCTAGGTCTAATAAGCGACTGCGATAAAGATAAAATTCTACAAAACGCAAGCTTTAGGATCGAGCGGATAGATGAGATCGAAAAGACCACCAAGCACGACGTGATTGCATTTCTAACGAGCGTGAGTGAGAGCCTTGGGCAGGAGAGCCGCTTCGTGCATTACGGCATGACTAGCAGCGATTGCATCGATACCGCCGTCGCGCTGCAAATCAAAGAAAGCATGGAGCTCATCATTGAGGATGTGCAAAATTTAAAAGCCGCGATAAAATCTCAAGCCATGAAGCACAAAATGACGCTGATGGTCGGGCGCAGCCACGGTATCCACGGCGAGCCGATCACTTTCGGGCTCGTGCTTGCGGTCTGGTATGATGAGATAAATCGCGCGCTAGAGCTTTTGCAACACGCAAAAAGCGTCATCAGCTACGGCAAAATAAGTGGTGCGATGGGGAATTTCGCCCACGCTCCACTAGAGCTGGAAGAGCTGGTGTGCGAATATCTGGGGCTAAAGCCCGCCCCCGCGTCCAATCAAGTCATCCAGCGCGATCGCTACGCGCAGGTAATGAGCGCACTTGCGATCCTAGCTTCCAGCTGCGAAAAGATCGCCATCGCAATCCGTCAATATCAACGCACCGAGGTTTATGAGGCGGAGGAATTTTTTAGCCCAGGTCAAAAGGGCAGCTCTGCGATGCCGCACAAACGAAATCCTGTGCTTAGCGAAAACGTAACGGGACTATGTCGTATGATCCGCAGCTTCGCAATACCCGCGATGGAGGATGTAGCGCTATGGCACGAACGCGACATCAGCCATAGCTCGGTCGAGCGATTTATCCTCCCTGATGGCTTTATAACCGCCGATTTTATGCTAAATCGCTTGACGAGCTTGATCGAAAAACTGCTCGTATATCCCGAAAATATGATGAGAAATCTAAATTTAACCGGTGGGCTCGTGTTTTCGCAGCGCGTGCTGCTAGAACTGCCTAAACGAGGAGTTAGCAGAGAGGATGCTTATAAGATCGTGCAACGTAATGCAATGAAGGTCTGGGCGGATCTGCAAGAGGGTAAAAAAGCTATAGATGAGCAAGGGCATAGCCTATTTTTACAAAATCTGCTCGCAGATACAAAGCTGCGAGAAAAGCTAAGCGAAAGCGAGATCAAAGAGTGCTTCGACTACGGATATTACACCAAAAACGTGGACGCGATTTTCGCTAGGGTTTTTGGCAAATAGCAGACACGTGGCTTGCTATTTTAAGACCCCGAGCTAGCTTACAAAATATAGCGAAGCAGCTAGAAATTTATGTTTGCGCCGAAGCGCTTTAAAAACAGCAATTGAAATTTTAAAATTTTGATAAAGATAAAATTTTAGTAAAAGCGTAGCGCTTGCGGATAAATCTGGCATCTAAATCCGCACGACAGGCATCTACCGCTTTTACCGCGAATTTATAAAGGTAAAAATTCTACGCTTGCGACTAACATTAAAATCGTAAAAATTTAATGCTTTAAAACGGTAAAATTCTTAGGTGTAGTAGTTTTTAGAATTTTACCGCAAAATTTAAGTGCTAATCCCGAAGATGTAAATGCGAGATTTCCATAAAGCAAAATGGCATTTCTGCGTTGGCTCAAGCTAGGAGTCGTGAGATATCCGAAGCAATTACAAAACAAATTTAAAGTGGCAAATGGCGATATTGACAAAATTCCGCTATTTCAACTTGAAATTATAACGATTCTTAGAAAAAAGCGGATTGAGTAAAATTTCATAAATTCCATCAATTTAAGCGCTTAGCAGATAGCACTAAAAATAGGAAATTAAGCTTGCGTAATGATATTTTTAAAAATTTTAAATTTTATATGCGCAAGCGGGTAAAATTTGATGTCTAGTACCAGCAGCACCCTTTGATTATCATATAATTACGTCTGAATTGCTAGCAAATTTCGGATTAAACAATCCTACGATTTGACGTCTAATAATTATTTGGAATTTAAAACGGATGGAGCGGGAGTTCGTTCGCTCCATCCTGCGCTAGCACATTAGAATTTTTAGAATTTAAAGTTGTATCCTAAATATAGTCCATGATTGGTCTCGTAGGCTTTATCTATATCCTCTCCGAGCTTACTAGCCTTGTATCTCGTGTAGTCCGCCTTGTAGCCAAACTCGATCTCATTATGCTCATCAAAGCTATATAAACCGCCCAGCCTTGCGCCGATGACCCAGCCTGGTACTGTCTTTGATATAGAGTCACTATCGCCGCTGAAGTCATTATACGAATCTTTGTATTTCAAAAACGAAACCCCAGTATATGCGCCCGCTACTAGCCTAAAGCTATTCGTAATCTCAGGCGTAAAATCTCCGCCTACTAGCAAGCTATGCTTATTCCAAGAGTGTTTAAAATCTCCATCCTCATCACTACCATTTTTTGTAACCTTAAAGTCATACATATACTCTCCGTATGCTCTAGCTATACCAAAATCATAGCCAGCTTTAAAACCTATCGCAGCTTGCCCCTTATGATCTTTAACGGTGCCAGAG
>CAURFS010000168.1:0-4515 GCA_963523845.1 uncultured Campylobacter sp.
ATTAAGGAGCGCGCAAGCCCCCCCCCGCAGCGATTTAGAGAAAATTTCTAGCTATTTACGGAAGCGGAATAATTGCGGCCTGCGCCGCTTTTACATGGCTTACAGGCCCAAAAACCGACAATCATCTTTTCTCCTTTTTTGAAAATAAAAATTAAAACTGTGGAAATTTAGCCAATAATATTTTAAATTTCAATTAAAGTGATAACAATTATACGACTTATACAATCAATAGAAAAAATGTAACAAAATAGCGATATATCGACGAGATAAATCTATTTCAAAATAAAATTTATCTAAAATCTATGCACGGCACAGATGGGTTTAATTGAGTTTTATTCTTGGGTATATTTTTAAAGTACGTAAATTTGCGGCGCAAGCGCCGTTAAATTTAAACTCGCCAAGTAAATTTAACGAGCAAAATTTAAATGCGCCGAGCCTGCTAAAATTTCGGCGCGTTTATCCTCACGGTTTCATCGGTGTCAAAAATATAGGTCTGCGCCGCCTCCGCGATATCCTTCGGCGAGATGGAATTTACGATCGTTTCAAAGGCCTTAAAATCGGCGATCTCCTCATTCCAAAGCGCGTATTTTACGAGCGCGTCGTTCCAAAACTCGGGGCTTTCGCGAGCGGTGCGGGCCGTGATGATCTGAGATTTTTTAAAATTTTCAAGATGCCGCGCTACGTCCGATCCACCGCCTGCGATTTCTGCAAAAATTTCTCTGATTGCGGATAAAATTTGATCCGTATTTTGCGGCGCGCAGGAAAACGAAATATGAAGGCTAGAGTGCTCGTACGGGATACGGCTTAGGCTCGAAGCGACCGAAAAGCCGTAAGTGCGCCCCTCGTCCTCTCTGATGCGCTCTCTAAGTGCTTCCTGAAGCACCGAAGCTAGGGCTGAAATTTTAATTGCATTTTCAAGCGAGTATGGAGCGGATCTGTTTATCGCGGTAAGCGCGACGTCGCTTCTAGGGGAGTTTTGATAGTTGCGCATAAAAACGTGCCGCCCGCTTAAGCTGCGGATACCGTCGTCTTTAAAATCCTCGCGTTCGCCGCGAGCGGGCAGGCTCGCCAGATATTTTTTTATGATGGCTTCGGCGTCTTTTAACTCAAAATCGCCGCTAAGCACGAAAGTGTAGGAAGCGGCGTTGCTAAATTTATCATAGACGATCTTTTTTAGCTCCTCCGCGTTAAGCGCTTTGATCTGCGCGGCGCTTAGAGGGCGCATTCGCGCATTGCCGCCGTAAAAAAACTCGCTAAATTCCCTGCTAAATTTATACCCGGGCAGCTTCTCGTTTCGCGCAAGCTCGTCGAGCGATTTGATCTTTAAATTTTGCAGCGCTTTCTCGTCCGTGCGCGGAGAGCTAAGCTCTAAGTTTATCGCTTCCAGCAGCCATTTTAGATCCTGCGAGCCGCAGCTTCCGTAAAATCCGTGCGAGAATGCGGAGATATTTTTGCGGTAATTCACCTGCCGCCCGCTTAAAATTTGCGAAATTTCATAATTGTTAAACTCGCCTGCGCCGCTTTCGTTTGAAAGCATCGCGGCAAAGCTGCCAAGCCCCGGATGCGCTAGATTGGACATTCCGCCTCTGCTTACCGCGGCAAACGAGATGAAATCCTTGCGCGTCTTAAGCGGCTTTAAGATCACGGTCGCGTTATTTTCAAGCACGTAGGTATAAAATTTAAATCGCGGATCAAAGCTCTTGCTTAAAATTTTGCCCTCAGGCAGGTTTTTAGAAAGCAAGCTATCCGGCAGCTTTTTATGCGCGGCATGCGTATTTACCGCCCTGGCGTCATCCTGCAACTTCTTAAATTTGGTCTCATCCAGATTATATCCAGAGCCGCTAAATACGCTTACATGCACCTCGCTTAGATCTGTCAGGCGCTTAAATTCTAAATTTAGCTCCTCTAGGCTGATCTCGCGCAGCAGCTTTATGTCCAAATCACGCTGTTTTGCGGCGCTAGGCAGAGCAGCTCCTGATTTTACGGCATGAAGAATCTCTCTTGCAAAAAACGCGGAATTCGCGCTTTTTCTGCGCTCGAAGGCGCTGTGCCACGAGCTGATCAAGGCATCCTTCGCAAGGGCGAAATCGCGCGCATCAAAGCCGCTATCTCGCAAGCCTTTGATTAGCCCGAGCACCTGCGAGATCGCGCCGTCAAAATCTCCGCCCAAAACGGCGACGTCAAAGCTATAGATCGTTTTTTGAAACTGTAAATTCGACCTGGAAAAATTAACTCGCAGCAGCGCGCCTTCGCTAGCCTTCGCTCGCTCATAAATCGTAGAGATGAGGCTTGAGATAAGCTCGCTTTTTAAAATTTTCCTCGCATTCGCCTCGCTGCTTGGGGGCGCAAATTCCTCCCAAAACGAAATTTTGACGGAATTTAGCGACGTTTCGTTCGTATCGTAATTGTAAATTTTCAAACCCTGCCTCGCCGGAATACCCATATCCTGGCGGGCGTAGGAGTTTGTATTTTTAAGAGGCGAAAAATTTTGCTCTAGCAGTTTTAAAATTTTATCCCTTTTAAAATCGCCCACGGCTATAAATTTCATAGACCTGGGCTGGTAAATTTTTTGATAAAACTCCTTGATTCGCTGCGCGCTTACGGATTTTACGACTGCCATATCGCCGATCGGCGCACGATTAAAATATGCGCTGCCGCCGTAAAGCTCCTCATCCATCCGCTCGTAAAGCCTTGCGATCGGCGTATCGCGGCTGCGCGCCTCCTCGATTATGACGCCTCTTTCTTTTACGAGCTCGAGCGGATTGAACTCCACTCCGTCCGCAATCGAAGCAAAAATTTTAAAAACGTCCTTTAAATTTTCTTCGTTAACCGCGATGTTAAGCGTGTAGATCGTGCTGTCGTAGCCCGTCTGCGCATTTACGTCGGCGCCGAATTTCACGCCTAAGCTCTGCAGCTTTTTAATGAGCTCGTTTTTGCTAAAATCGCGGCTTCCGTTAAAGGACATATGCTCTATGAAATGCGCAAGCCCGCGTTCATTAGGGCCCTCATCAATCGAGCCCGCATCCACGATGAGATAAAAAACGGCGGAATTTTTAGGCACGGAATTTTCTAAAATATAGTATCTAAGCCCGTTTGGCAGCGCCTCTCGCAGGACGGCTTCGTCCCAATCAAGCGCAAAAGCCCCTGCACAGAGCAGTAAAAATAGTAAAATTTTTCGCATTTAAGCCCTTTTTTTCTAGTAAAATTCGCTCGCAGCCTTTCGGCAGACTCTTCTCTTTCGACCTATCAATCTGCCCGCGCCATTTTTGGGTTTGCTCGCTTCGACCCGTTAGCCTGCGATATCTCTTAGGTACGCCCACTTTTAACCCGCCTGCTCGCTGCGCCAGCCCCGATCTGCATCACTAGCGCGTCGATTCTAGGCTTGTGCTACGCGGCTTCTCTCATTTATTTTATCGCTCAGAGGTACGCAGGCGCATTTGATCTTTAGCAGTACGGCGGCGCGCTCGCGCAAGATAAATTTTGAAATTTACTTGGACTCTGGCTAAATTTAAAAGCGCGAGTCGGTAAATTTTAAAATTTTGCGCCTCGCGCGGCAGACTACTAGGCTTTGAAATTTCATAGCTAAATTCTGCGGCTAGCTTTCACGACCGCTTTTATATCCGGACGGACGAGTGTTTAAATTTAGCATCGTCCTTGCTCTTACTGCGCGCTGTTTTAATACGGATCGATCAAAAAACTTCCGATACTTCATCCGTCAATACGGCCGCAATGCACTCGAGTTTAACACGACCCGACTAAAAGCTCCTCGACATATTTTGACACCTACCGCCGTATAACATTTGGCGCGCGCACGAGCTGCCGCCTACACCGCCTACTGCGAAATAAAATTTTAGCCTAAAGAGCATTAAATGAAAATTAGCATAAATAAAATGTGAAATTTTGAAATTAAAATGAAATTTGGATTAGATTAAAATGGCCGGGAGATAGGGATTCGAACCCCAGGAGGCTTTCACCTCAACGGTTTTCAAGACCGCCGCTTTCGACCGCTCAGCCATCTCCCGATTAAGGGCGGGTAAATCCCGCCGTAGGTTCGCGCAGATCGAGACCTGCGCACGAAATTTATTCGGTTTTTTCTCCGACCCACTCAGCACCGTTATGAACCTTTTCTTTGGTCCATTGAGCCGCATTGTGTGAATCCTCTTTTACGCCGTGCCAAGTATTAGAGCACCCGCTAAAAACCATCAATGCCAAAAGAGCCGCTAGTATATATCTCATAATAACTCCTTTTTAGGATCTGGAGGCGACACCCGGATTCGAACCGGGGATCAAAGCTTTGCAGGCTCATGCCTTACCACTTGGCTATGTCGCCACGCCGGCTTATTAGGTGGTGCCCGGAGCCGGACTTGAACCGGCACGGAAAAAATTCCGAGGGATTTTAAGTCCCTTGCGTCTACCGATTCCGCCATCCGGGCACGTTTAATACAAAAACAGAATGTAAAATGGAGCGGGAAACGAGAGTCGAACTCGCGACATCAACCATGGCAAGGTTGCGCT
>CAURFS010000169.1:0-4426 GCA_963523845.1 uncultured Campylobacter sp.
GGCTTTCTGAGCCTTTCCGCGCACGGGCTCGTGTACTACAAGATCGGCGCGTTGCTAGGCATCGGCTCGCTAGCGGGCGTTTACGCGGGCGTCAAAACCTCGCACAAGATCGGTAAAAAGGCTCAAAAGCGCTGGATGATCGCGCTTATCGTTACGATACTTTGTATAACGGTTAGGAAATTTTTGGCTTTGAGCTAGGCGTGCTTGCCG
Organism: uncultured Campylobacter sp.; assembly: GCA_963523845.1. Taxonomy (GTDB): domain Bacteria; phylum Campylobacterota; class Campylobacteria; order Campylobacterales; family Campylobacteraceae; genus Campylobacter_B. Next base: position 211 of record CAURFS010000169.1, read on the forward strand.
AATCGAAGCTAAAATCGGATCTAAATTTAGTCGCGGCGCCTTGCCGCTAAATTTAACTCAAATTTAAAGGCTCATCAATGAACGAAGCTCAAATTTCGCTAGCGGGCAAAATTTCGGACTCGCTAAAGCGCCTGATCGCTAGCAAGCTAGACTCGCAGTACAAGGGCGAGGCGCCGTATTCGGGGTGTCGCGTGCAAGAGGGGTATTTTGATTTTTTGGGCGTGGAGTGCCGCGGATCGCGCATCAGGCTCTACCTTCACGACTTCGGCGCGGACAGCTTTAGAGCCGATGCGCCCGAGATAGACGAGCTAGAGCGCGAGGAATTCGAGGCTATCGTCCCGCTTATCGCAAAGAGCGCGGAGGAGGAGTTTTTGGCCGAAGCAAATCTGCCGTTTTTTGCGTATAAGCTGGATTTAGCGGTCAAATTTGAAGGCGCGAGCGGTAGCTTGGCACAGCGCAGCTGCGAGCGTAAATTTTATTTTGAAAACACTGCGCGAAAAGCCGAGCTAAAGCGCAAAATGGATGATTATATAGACGAGATCATCATCCGCCGCGATAAAAAGATTAAAGACGGCCGCGAGATTTTCGTGTTTATGGACCGCATTTTCGATCTTTCGCTTATGGATTACGACGAAGTGGCGCTAACGGCGCTGCTTGAGCGGGTAATTGATGCGGTGCAGGACGTCAAAAACAGGCGGCTTTTGGGGGATTTTATCATCGCGCTAGAGAATAATCTACGGCGCTGGAAAGATGAGAAATTCCTGCCGAAATTTTACGATATCAGCGATGACGGCTGGAGTAAAGATTACGAGCTTAAAAAGGATTTTACGCGGCAAAGTGTGGACGCGGGCGAGCTTGCGTTTTTCGTGCGTGCGGCGCTTTGGAATATCAAATTTAAGCGCTATCGTTGGGATGTGGATCTTGCGCGCAAGGATTTGGAGTGCGCGGCTAAAATTTTCGGCTCGGCGCAGGCGCAAAGCTATCTGGATCACGGCACGGGCGAGCTTAAGGGAGAGCTAGTAAAATTTAAAGACGCGGACGTAGAGTGCTCGGCAAACGACGTTTTCGCGCAAGTTCGAGTAAAAATCAAAAACGAAACGGCGAGCGCGTATAAAAAGGCGCTAAATTTCATCGTAAAGCTGCTGCAAGCGGGCTTTGCTGCGAGCTACGCCGTAAAGCTTAGCTCCAAGGCGCAGAAAGTTTATCTGCCGATCAAAGGCCTTGCGCCCACGCAAACTCACCGCTTTTTCGCCGCCGCGCTCGCGCACGGGCTCGACGAGGAGCTTGAGCTTTACGCGAACGAGGCGCTAAAGCACAAGTTTGAGTTCTACGCCGACACGGACGGCGAAAAGTGCCTGATAAGCGGCAGCTACGCGGTTTTCGGCCTTGCGCTGAAGAGCGAAAAATAATATTTTGAGCTCGCGCGGTGCTACTTTGAGACGGTGGATGCCGAACATCAGAGCGCGCATATAAAATTTATCGAGGCGTTTATCGACCGCTACGGCATCAGCGAGCGTAGTTTAGAAGTGATCGTCGCGGGGCTGCTGTCATATCAGGAGGATAAAATTTACAAAAGCTTAAAGGCGCTAATGAAGGGGTCTGCGAACAAAGCTCTGTCTGCGCGCGCGATCTCGGGCTACAGGAGCACGAGAAAGAGAGTGCGGCGTATGCCGTGTGGGGTAAAAACTGGCGGAAGGAAATTTCGATCTAGCGGTTATTTGCGGCTTGTCTTTTTTCTTTATACTTCGTTGGGAACTCGGTCGGCTTCGGTCACGTATTTTTACATACGCTCCCTCGCCTCCGTCGTTTCTGCCTCGTCTAAACGCAAAAATACTGCGCCTTATCTTGGGTGTTTCGCTTTAGAATTTTATATTCAAATCTAAAGCAAATTTATTAAATTTAACTCAGCGATGCTTTGCGTTAACAAAGCATCGCCACCTCTAACGTCGTCGGGGATGGAGGATTGTTAAGGGGGAAGGGAGCGACCTCGTAATTTAAGCCCCTTCCCCCTTAACAAAAACGATAGATCGGCGTAATCGCTGCTAATGTTTAACGAGATTGTGAGGATTTGACGGGTCTGCTTGCAGTTGCGAGGCAGTGCCGAAGCAAAGGAAGGCGACGCTTCGTAAATAGAACCCCTTCCGCCCACAAGAGAAAAGCTTAAAATTTTAAGAATGTCTGAAGGCCTGAATTTGGTAGATAGCCGCTCTTGCGAGTGAAATTTTAAAAATTCATCCAAATTTTAAGCTAGTTAAATTTTATAAACTGGGCGGCGCTGTATTTATAAGCAAAGCTCGCCGCCGTTAAAGCGAAATTTCAATGGCGATTTGTCTTTCAGGCGCTCAAATTTTGATAAAATTCGGCTCAGCGAAATCGGCAGAAAAGAGATCGAGATAAAGGAGAAAAAATGGCGATAGACGGAGTAAAAATTATCGACAGCGACGACGGATACGATATCTACTTGACTATCACAGAGCGATACAAGGACGGCGAAAATGTTGAAACTATCCTGCAAGATGTTTTAGATCAGGCGGAGAATTTCTGCACCGATGAGCTTTATAGCGAGATTTATTGGACGGCTCTGGCGTATTCGCTTTGGAAGATCGGTTTTTTAAACGACGAGATCCGCGAAAAAGCCCTTGCTATCATAAAAGGCGGCGCAAGCGGGATGTGGAATAAGGTCTTTGAAAAATCTCAAAAGAGCCGCCAAAAAGCGCTTGACAAATTGGCGCTTCAGCTAAAAAGCGAAAACCCTAGACCGCTTAAACGGCCCAAAATTTCGAAACAAAAAAACGCCCTGTTTCGAGGAGGGCGACGTTTTGTCTATCCGGATGCAGCAGGGATACGGCGTTTGCTTTGTCTCGGCGGTAGATCAAACCCCCAGAAAGCTCGAGTACCACCTAGCCTGCACCAGATTGCTGCAAAAAGAGCCACCCGGCATGGATGATTTTTTAAAAAGCAAGATCGCAGGCTCGAAAAACGGCGGCTTCCTTAGAACGGACTGCTGGTTTAATCATAAGGATTTAAAGGAGCTGCTGCCACATCTAAAAAAGATCGGCAAGGTAAAATTTGCCCCGTTTAAATTGGGCGAATTATCTCCCGCGAAAGAATTGGAATATTTTTATAATAAAATCACGGCAGATCCCAAAATATGGGGCTTTAGGCTAGTTGATACCGCCCGTTTCGTAGAAGAGGTGATCGAAGATATAAATGGATAAAAGCGCCGCGCGGGAAATTTTAAAATTTAACCCGAGCGAAATTTTGTAAATTTAGCCCTTTGCAGCGAAATTTTTAAAATTTAACTCTCCGTGCGCGCTTTGCTTTTTGAAATTTCATCGCTGCTTGCACTATTTAAAATTTCATCATTGCTTGCGGCGTCTTTTGCGAGCGATTTTTGAAATTCGTATTTGAAATAAAACGCCCACACTAGCGGACACAGAAAAAATAGCGCGCGGATTACGTAGAGCGATTTTAACGGTATTTGAAAATATATCCACACGCAAAAAACGTAGCTTAAAACATACGCGAGCGCGCAGATTGCGGGCAGAAACCTTCTAAGTTTGATCGCCGCGACCAAAAGATAGATGCAGATCGTGATGAGAGAGCCTGCGAAAAAATAAAACATCGTGCCCTCCTTTTGGTAGTGCTCATCCGCATCTAAATAGCCTCAAATGCACGCTGCGACGATCAAGAGCGCCAAGGCTGTTCTTAGCGGCGCAAGAGAGCGCTTTATCGCGCCGCTAAGCAGCCAATGCAAGCAGAGCGCGATAAAATAGGCATTCGCGGTAAAATCGAAAGAGATATAAAACAGCTCTCCTCCAAAATTCCCCCGATGGTATTCGCGCCCCAAAATCGCAATGCGCGTAAGATAGATCGTGCCGAATTTCGCCATCAAAAACGCAGCCGTAAGCAGGATCGGATGTAGCAGTGCTCTGCCTGCAAGCAGGTCCGCGCAGATGCGCCTCAGGAAATTTATCAATCTTTTCACGCTAGGCTCCTTTGGAATTTTCGCCGTTTCCGGCGTCTCTCGCGAGCGATTTTTGAAATTCGTATTTGAAATAAAACGTCCACGCGAGCGGACAAAGGATTATTAAAATGACGGCTACGACTTCGGCGGCTTGCGCATGAAATATTACAAATAAGGCACCTATGTAATTAAGAACATAGGCAAAACCCCAAAATACCGCGTTTGAGCGGTCATTTGATATCTCGGTTG
>CAURFS010000170.1:0-4424 GCA_963523845.1 uncultured Campylobacter sp.
GGCTATAGCTGGGCGGGCAGCTTGATCTTTCATCCGGTAGAGGATGCCAGCATCTATTACACCTACGCAGATAGCTTGCAGCAGGGCTCTACCTATGTTTATCCCGCGAGCAGCCCATATGCGGGCGAGGTTGCCTCCACGTCGCCGTATCGCTCCAAGCAGCATGAGATCGGTGCTAAGATCCGCGTAGCCGATATGATCGATTTTAGCGTGGCGTATTTTGATATACGCCGCCCGATCTCCTACCTAAATAGCTCTACTGGACGCTACGGCATAAACGGCGAGCAGCGCAACCGCGGATTTGAGTTTATGAGCGGCGGACGAATTACGCAAAATTTAAGCGTGCTGGGCGGCTTTACCTACATCGATCCTAGGATGCATAACGTAAGCATCGCGGGCGCTAACCGCAAGGTCGCAAACGGCATCCCTAAGATAAACGCAAATTTAATGCTTGATTACGTGGTCCCGGGCACAAACAAGCTTGCGATCAGTACAAATTTTCACTACACCGGCAAGATGTATCTGGACGATCTAAACACTCAGCACACTCCTAGCTTTTTCGTTACCGATATCGGCGTCAGATATACGAGCGAGCATCTTTTGGGCGATAAGACCACGCTACGTTTCAACGTAAATAACGTATTTAACAAAAAATACTGGGCGGGAATGTATCCTGCGAGCGCCGACGGTGCGGGCGGTCTTAACGTAACTAGCGTGCTAGGCTCGGCAAATGGCGTGACGCTTGGAGAGAGCAGAAGCTTCATGCTCTCTGCGGAGGTAAAATTTTAAAATCTAGCGGGTTTAAAATTTCTACTTCGGCGGCGCGAATGGTTATAGCGCCGCTTTTAAATTTATGAAATTTTATCGCTCTAAGCGGCGAGATTAAATTTAACGAGGCTTGTTTTAATTCATTTTTAAATTTAAGCCTCGGATTTGGAATTTTAAACCTTGATTTTAAAATTTCGATCTTTAAAATTTTAAGTCACCGCGCCCCGGCTTGCCTGCAAAATTTATTCGCGCGCGGTTTAAAATTTAGCCGTTTTTGGTTATAATCTTTGCAAAACCACGAAACGGAGAGCTATGAAACAAGTCCTAATCATCGCAAGCGGAAAGTTTGCGCGCCATTTTTTATCCAAAGTTTGTAAAATCAAAGATGTCATCAGATCATATCGCGTCATAGCTAAAAATATGGATGCCGTGCCCTCAGAGCTTGAAAACGAGTCAAATTTTTCGGTAGAAATTTTTGATCCTACTAGCATTGAGCGGTTGCGCGTGGTGCTAGTAGGGGAGGAATTTGACCGCTGCATAGTGATAATGGAGGATGAATTTGACACTAAAGTAACACTTGAAAATTTAAAGACGCTCGCTCCGGATTTAGAGCTTTACGTGGCCGATTTTTGGGGACTTTTGCGCGATAATAAAAATGAAGCTCACGTAAAAATCGTAAACACGCTTGCGCTAAATTCCTCGCGCTTCATCGGCTTTTTGCCGGACAGTCCCGTTTTTGCTGATAACATCGGGCTTGGACGCGGAGAGATAATGGAGGTAAAAGTGCCCGTAGGAAGCTCGTTTGCGTATAAAAAAATCAGTACGCTTTCTAATGCCAAATATCAAATTCCGATGATCTACCGCCACAATAATTACATCGTAACGACGCCTAGCTCGCGGATATATCCGAATGATACGATCTTAGTCGTTGGTGAGCCTAGCGCGCTGCGAGCGGTGTTTGCTGAAGTAAAAAAGCAAAGCGGGCAATTTCCATCGCCGTTTGGGCTAAATATTTTCGCGCTAATCGATATGAAAAAAATGAGCGGCGACGAGATAGCTAGGACGGTTAGGGCGCTTGAGTTTTTGGATTTACATATTAGAAATCATAAAATTTATCTGCGAATTTTAAATCCTCTGCTAAACGACGCTTTTGGCGAGCTTAAAGCTCTGTGTGAGCGGGATAAATTTGAAATTCTCATCGATTACTCGGGCGAGCTAAATTTAAAGCGCGACGTGAGCGAAAATAAAGCGGGTTTGGTAGTTTGCTCAAGCGGAGTTTTCGAGGCGAAAAAAGCAGCACTTAAAGCGCTTGAAATCCCCGTGCTAAGCCTTGGAGAGGGCGAGCTAAAAGATGTGCGTAAAAGTGTCGTGCTAAGTGCCGGCGAGCGGCTACGCGAGGAATCAAGTATCGTCTTTGACATCAGCTCTCAGCTAGGGCTAGACGTGTATTTGTATCTTTTCGGCGAGAGCGAAAAGGGCGAGTTTGCGCAAAGTTACGTGAGCTTATCGAAGCTTTTTAAGCAGAGTTTATTCGTGATTCCTTGCGAGCGACAAAATCCGATTTTAGCGCTAGGTAGTGAGCGAGATCTGCTACAATTTGTGCCATTTAATGATAGAATTTTGGCGCGCAAGCTCACGTCGATTTTCAATCAGGATTTGGATCAGATGTATTTCAAGCTAGGCAAAAATCATCAAATTTTCGTTCCGAGCGATTACGGGTATGAAAAGTAATCGAAATTTATGTTACAATTACCCAAAAATCAAAGGTAGCGTATGAAAATCGATCTTAATTTAGGCAAAAAATACAGCGTTTTTATCGACGAATTGCATAGTTTAAAACTTAGCGGCAAGGTAGCGATCATCACAAATCCCAAAGTAGCGGGGCTGTGGCTTGATTTCTTACTGCAGCGGCTAGATTGCGAGCAAAAATTTATCATCACGATCCCGGACGGCGAGGAGTATAAAAATACCGCGAGCGTGGAGCAAATCTTAGAGCAGCTTTTCAGCTCCAAGCTTGATCGCAAAAGCACGCTCATCGCTCTTGGTGGCGGTGTTATTAGCGATATAACGGGCTTTTGCGCGAGTATTTATGAACGCGGCATCGATTTTATTAATATACCTACGACCTTGCTAGCGCAAGTAGATGCAAGCGTCGGCGGCAAGACGGGCGTAAATAATCGCTTCGGCAAAAATTTAATCGGCTCCTTTTATCAGCCGCGTGCGGTTTATTGCGAGAGCAAATTTTTATCGACGCTTCCTGCGCGAGAGTTTGCCGCAGGCGTAGCAGAGGCCGTAAAGATGGCTGTATGCTTTGATGTCGAACTATTTAAATTTTTCGAGACGCACGATCTAAAAAGCGCCGATGAAATTTCGCACGTAATCGCTCGTTGCGTGGAGATTAAAGCGGGCGTCGTAAAGCGTGATGAGCGCGAAAGCGGCGTGCGTGCGGTGTTAAACTACGGACACACCTTTGCTCACGCTATCGAAAAAATTACTAATTATAAAAAATTTTTGCACGGTGAGGCTGTAGCGATCGGCATGGTGATGGCAAATGCGCTAGCACGTCGTCTTGATAAATTAAATGAGCTTGAGGAGGAGCAGATCCGCAAAGTGCTTCAAAAATTTGCGCTTCCGATAAAATTCCACGTAGAGGATGCGGCGGAATTTTACGAGCTATTTTTTCTTGATAAAAAGAGCGAAAACGGCAAGATAAAATTTATCCTGCCCGATGGTATTGGTAAATTCTACGCTTCCAAAGAGATTGCAAAAGATGAAGTAATCGCAGCGCTGAAAGAGTTTGAATGAGAGCGCTTGCGGCTATTTTTTTGATTTTTAATCTTGCATTTTGCGAGGCAAATTCTACGCTCTCCGCCGCGCACACGCGCTTAGAATCCAACGCTAGCTCCGCCGCTAGTGAGAAGAAAGATGAAAATTCTAAGCTATCCGCGTCGCTAAAAGATCAGATCCGTGTTATTGACGACGAGATCAAAAATAATATCTGGATCTCGCGCTTTTCAAATTTCATCGGCTATCAAAATTTACAAAAGCAATCTAGCCAGCTCGAAGCGGAGCTAAAAAAGAGCGCCGGCACCGATAAGATCGCAGAGATTCAAAAAAGACTTCGCGCCGTAAAAGAGCAGCTCATACTGCTAAAAGAGTATGAAAAATCTCCGTTTTTAGATATCATCGCGATGCCTGAAACTCCCGAGCCTGCGCGCATTACAAATCCTTTTTCGATAATTTCAGGTTTTTCTACGATTAGAAATTTGCAAGCTCAAAAGATGGAGCGGAAAAACGCCATAGAAAATATTAAAGCTTTAATCGATAAACTTGAAGCAAAAAGGGCGCTATATGAGCGTTTGATGCAGATAGATACGGACGCAAGCGCCATGGCGGAGCTTAAAAGCTTAGATTACGAGCTTAGCGAGTTCAGCTCCGCATACGAGATTGCGCAGACTACGTACGACGTTTACGAAAAAAAGATCAACTCCCAAATCGCCGTGCAGACCGCCGATATAAAAGCTCAAATCAAGCGCGCGGGAAACATCGCTGTATGGATACTCATAGTCATCGCGCTGTCGTTTTTCTGCAAGGTGGTGGCTAAAAAATATATCAAAAACGACGAGAATTTCTACATCGTAAATAAAGCTATCAAC
>CAURFS010000171.1:0-4253 GCA_963523845.1 uncultured Campylobacter sp.
TATCGAAATCCTAGTCGTACGCGGCATCAACGATACGCAAGAGGACTTTGCGGCGCTAAATAGGGCTCTGGCGCGCATCAACCCGCACCGCGTCGATCTCGGCACGATCGATCGTCCGCCCGCATACCGCGTGCAGGGTGTGAGCGCGGCGCGGCTGCGCTATCTGGCCACTTTCATCGAAAATCAAAACGTAAATATCATCGCCGCGCCCAAATACGCAAGCGAACGGCTGAGCTTTAGCGAGGATGAAATTTTGCGCACTCTCTCGCGCCGTCCGCAGTGCACGAGCGACGTGGAAGCGATGTTTGACGAGCCCAGCACGCAGCTTTTAAAGCGTCTCGTGGGTGCGGGTAAGGTCGTTTTTAAAGACGGTTTTTACGAGATTGCAAAAGGCTAGGGCTAAAATTTTAAAAGCTCTTTTACGGCGCGGCGCAGCGAGGGAAGGGCTTACATTTAGGCCTCGCGTCGCAAAGAGTGCAAAGGGTGTCGCCGCACGTCGAGCTAGAGAGGCGGCACAAGGAGGGCTAGCTTTAAATTTTACGCCGAGTTGCGCCGCTGCCGCAAAGATGACGGCGCACCAGGTTTAGGAAACGATCCTGCCGCGGCGCGGTAATCTTTAAATAGGCTAAGCGGTGCTTAAAAGCGCCGTTAAATTATGAAATTTATGCACATGGCGCAAAGATACAGACTCCAAGCGGCGCTTTTTGTGTGTCAGCGGATTATCGAAGCAGACTGGATGGATAGCAAAAGCGGGCTTGGATCCGTAAAAAATCGCGAATGCACGCCTTAAATTTAGCCTGCTTGCCGCACTTGCTTGGGTTTTTGCGTTCATTTTGGGATTTTATCGTCCGCGCGCCGATACGCCTCATACGAAATACTTGCGCACCCGAAGAGCTGCGATCGGATAGTGCATAAACGTCGCGAAATTTTATCTCATACTTCGGTCTTTAAATTTAAAATTTAGCCCGCAGAATTTGATTGCGCCGAAATTTTGATGCGGATCGCGCTAAAACTCTAGCCATAAATCGCCACAGCCGCTAAAATTTTAATTCGCGCCGTTTTGCCTCGATAAAATTCTATGAATTTCCACAGTGTTAGCCGCAAAATTTCAAGCCGTTGCGCGCCTTGCGGCGGCGCTAAAATTTTGACGCGATAGAATTCTGCAGCGGAATTTTACGCCGCTTGACGTGTCCGCTAGAGAGTGTTTGGGCGATAAAATTTTACGGCAGAGCTGCGGGCAAAATTCTAAATCCAAAGTAAAATTTCGCCCGTTAAGCCTACTGCGCGAATTCTTTGTCGATCCATTTAAAAAGCTCCTCAAGATCGTAATCGCCGCCGTGTCCTTGCCCCAAGGCACCGCAAAATCGACGTTTTTGCCCGCGTTTTGCAAGCTAAGCGCCAAAATCGCGGGGATCGCAAGCGCCGTATCGCGATCGCTCGCGCCGTGTCGGATACGGTAATGCTTCGCGCCGTTTTCGTTGTGCACGAAGCTCATCGCATCCATCATCTCCACAAGCTGCGCATCTGCGATCAGCACCCCTTTGGCGGGATCATTCATCGCGCCAAAATCCGTAAAATGCGCCGCGTTAAATTTAGCGCCGCCGAACAGCTCGTTTTCGGGATTTTCAAGCGCGAAGCCGTCGAATGCGGGCGGGGTCTTGGCGCGCGGCTTGGAGGTCGCGTAGCCCCAAAAGAGCATATGCGATTGGGACGCGTCGTCCTTGATCTTTGCAGCGAGGTATAGGGGCGCCTTCGCGCGCGGATTTTTCGCCGCAAAATTAGCAAACGAGGCCGATATGAGCCCGTTTATGTAGTCTTTGAAGCTGCCATCGCCGTTTTTATCCAGGCTTAGCGCGCGGCCGCTTTCGTGCTTTAAGCTTAGCGAGTTCAGATAGGCGGGGAATTGCGCCTTTAGCTCGTCTGAAATTTTAATCTGCGCTGCGCTTAGTTTGCCGCTAATCGTTTTGCGTGCGGGCTTTGCGGCGCTTTGATCCGCGCCTTTTTTAGAATTTTTTTCAGCGCCGCTAGAATTTTCGCCGCGCTCGTTAAATCCCGCCGCATCAAAGCCGCTAAAATCCATCTTTTCATATTCGCTCTGCGCGCCGAACATCCACTCATACGCCGCGTCCGCGTGCTTTAGATTGGTGATCGGGCAGTATAGCGACGCCGCGTAAATTTTATCGCTCGCCTTCGCAGCGCCCAGCTCCTGCAGATACGGCTCGTACGCGGCCTCGTCCCCGCTCGCGCCTAAAAGCGCCGAGAGCGCTCCTCCCGCGCTCGTGCCGTTTGAGATGATCCTGTTCGCGTTCCCCGGCATCGCCGCGTCGTTAAATTTCAGATACCGCACGGCTGCCTTTAGATCGACGATCGCCGCAGGCGCCTTGCCGATATAATCGCCGTTTACGCCCTTTAGCGTGCGTCCGCGCGCTGCGGGAGCGGCTACGACGTAACCGCGCGAAAGCGCCGTAGCGATCGCGTTTGGCTTGCCACTTTCGTCTATTTTGACCTCGCCCGCTTCGCCCGGCATGTAGCCGCCCACGCCGTTGGGTAAAAATATCGGCGCGCCCGCGGCGTCAAATTTACCGCTCTTGCGCCCCTCGAAATATTGCTGCGGGATGAAGATATTCATGCTCTGATAGTGCGTGCTTACGGGTTTTGCGACGTAGACTATGTTTTTGTAGGCGCGAAATTTTATCTTTTTGCCGCCTACGATCACGCTTTCTTGCGTAAAATTTGCGGCGTTAAATTTCAGATCTATTTGCGCGCTCTGCGCCGCGACCTCGGCGTTTAGGCCTAGTCCGCCGCAAAGCATCGCGGCAGCGCCTAGGGCAAGGGATTTTTTACTCATTGTTGCTTCTTTTCGATCTTGATATCGCCACTTTTTAGTCATTTAAGCAGCTTAATGACAAAGCTAATTTTAGCAAAACTCGGCGAATACTTAAATCCGCTGCGCGTCTAAATTTTGAAATTTAAACGCAAAGGCATCTACAAGTTGAAAGGAATTTTAAACTCGAAGTGTTATTTTAGTGGGTATTTGCAATCCGCCGCCGCAAAAGCTAGCTGTATCAAATTCCGCTCGTTAATTCATAAGCTTGAGCTGCGTTTCAAAGGCGGATTTGGGGTAGAGGCCGATGAGTTTTTTGACCGCTTTGCCATTTTTATCGTAGATCACCGACGTGGGGGTGCCGAAAATGCCGCCTACGATGGTTTCAAAGTATTTTACGGAGTTTGCGCCGCTGACGCTTGGGAATTTTATCCCCTTTTCGCGAGCGACCGCGGCATCGGCTTCCAGACCTTTACCGTCACCTAAAACGCCGATAATCAGTGCGTCTCCGCTAGCTTGCAACTCGTTTAGCGCGGGCACTTGGGCTTTGCACGCGCCGCAACTGCCGGTGTAGAAAAACAACACGAACGGCTTGTCGTTACCCTCGATCTTTAGCGTGCGCTCGGAGGGGTCGAACTTGGAGGCGAGCGAGGTACCGTCGCTGCTTAGATGGTGCTTCCATCCGTCGCAGCCTGCGAGCAGCAACGCAAACACGGCGGCGGCAACTTTTAAATTTAAAAATTTTATCATCTAAAACTCGCCTTCGGGCGCGCTAAATCGGCCTTTAAATTTGCGTTTGAAATTTTAAAATTTGCGGCGCGATCTTTGCCAGAATTTATATCGCGATCCGTATTAGAATTTATGCCGTGACACATGCCGCGATCTCTGCCGGAATTTGTATCGTGGTATGCGTTGAAAATTATGTCTCGATACGCGCCGAGGCGTATGCCGCGATCCGCGTCGTAATACGTGCCCGTAGCGTTTCGGCTTTTAAAATTTTGATTTTTTAAATTTTTACCCACTCCGCTTGGCTTCGCATCGGCGCTTGATATTTCGAGGCAAACGGCTTCGGCGGGACGTGCGTAGCAAAGAGCCGCTTGCTCGAGCTTTGTGCGGATCCAAAAAGAGCGTGCGCAGGCGGCGAAATTTTTAAATTTTAACGTAGCTTTATTTTTCATCATGCGAGCTAAATTTTACGCACCGGAATTCTGCGCGCTAGAATTTTTGGCACCTTGATTTTCGTCGTTAGAATTTTCGGCACTCTGATCTTCGCCGCCGGAATTTTGCGAAGCGGGATTTTGCTCGTTCGCAGCTTCGGCGCTAGAGCTTTGCGAAGCGCCTTGGCTTAAATCGCGATCTGAATTTTCATCCTGAGAGCCTAGATGATGTTTCATCGTGCTTTGATCCAAAAGCTCTATTCGATCGAGCT
>CAURFS010000172.1:0-4242 GCA_963523845.1 uncultured Campylobacter sp.
ATCATCTCCAAACTATGCACATCGATATCCACAAATACAGGAGTCCCGCCAGCCTGTACTATAGCATCCGGTAGCGTTGTAGCACATGTAAAAGCTGGCAATAAAACCTTTTTACCTCTTGCGTCTATAGATAATAGTACTAGATATATAGCGGTTCTGGCATAGCTTGTATATATTTTATATTTTGGCATAGTAAATCTTTGTATATAAAAATAATGAATAGAAATTTGATATCATACTTGACACACAAGCCCCAATAGCACCCATTATCGGAACCAATAAAATACTAGATAAAGCAGTCATAATCGTCATTTTTATATTAGCCTTTTTTAGCTCTTTCCCATATCCATGCCCATTAATCCAAGCGTTATATGGCTGATAAAGAGCTTGAAAGCAAACCGCAATAGACATTAAAAGCAACAAGAGCAGAACATCGCTATACTCTTCTTTTAGATAAAAATTTATAATCAAATACCCCAGCGTATTAGCTAAAATAAATGCCAAAAATACCCAAGCCAAATTTGCCTTTAAAACGGCAGAAGGTATTTTGCTGCTATTTGCTAGCGTTTTAAACATAGTACTACTCATCGCATTAGATAACGAATTTATCGGGGTTGCCATAGAATTTGCCAGTCCATAAAAGCCAACATCCTTTGTGCCTATAAAATACCCTATTAAAAGTCTGTCTATATTGTATGTCGAAACATCAATTACTCTGCCTATGTACACATGTATACCATATCGTTTGTTTTCTAAATTTATAGTTCTCAAAATCTCATAAAAACCACTGAAATTTGGTCGTAATATACACCCGTATATCACAAATGCAAACGCATAAGACAAGGAAAATGATAAAAGCGCATTTAGTGGAGTTAAGCGCTCAAAAATAAACAAAATGAATAAAAATACTACAAATAAAATTTTAGAAAATATATTAAAACCGGCTAAGTAGCCTATATGATTGCTACCTTTTAATATTAGTTCTATAAAAAATGGAATTACAAAACTCCAGCTTATAAAAGAAGAAATCCTGATAATATGACCAACCTTATCATTAAAAACTATATCCAATAGAAAAGAAACAATCATAGTAAACAATAAAAATAGAGCCGCAATCACACAAACTATAATAATTGATGCTCCAAATATCTTTTTTTCCAAATTTATATCATGATTTTTCGCTAACATTTTTGAAGCACTAGAAAAATATCCGAACTCAAAAAATATGGAAATAAATATAATGATAGCTAAGGATAAAGAATATATCCCAAAATCAACCGCCCCCATCTGTTTTGCTAAAAGCATGTTAGACACAAAACCGACAACCATACCAAATATCTGTGCTACAAAAAGAAAGGTCGTCTGATAAAATACTTTATTTTTTGCTATCAAAATTTATCTCCAGCCATTTTTCTAAAGCAAATAATATCCACATCTTATATCCTTGATTTTTATATTTAGTGTGGCTATCTAATAGCTTCTGCAAGAAAATTTTAGATATAAATTCATGTATCATAGCTTTTTTAAGCAATAATTCTTTTTGATACCATATAGGCATAATATTTTGTAAAAAAGGTGTTAAGAGCATGCCGAAACCGACTTTTGGCTGATTTAAAATATAACCAGGAAGCTTATTTTTTGCTATTTCTTTTAAAATACTCTTGGCGCCATATTTCATCTTTGTATCGAACGATAAACCAGAACTGTATTCAATAAGAAGATGATCCATAAAGGGACTTCTTGCTTCTACGCTTTGAGACATCGTGGAATAGTCTATCTTCTGCAAGATAAGCTCGGGGAGTCGCATTTTATATTCAACATTAAGAATTTTTCTTAAAAAGCTATCAGGCAAATCATCTCTTATTTCAGACATATAATTATGTAGAATTCTGTATGAATTAAAAGACTTATCGCTCAACCAAAAACTTCTCTTTTCAAATTCGGTAAAGCCGTGTATGTGGCGCCTAGAAATGATGTCATTATTATAGAAAATATCAAACTTTCTAGCAAATTTCTCCGGCAGGCTTTTAAACATAAAATTTAAATTCTTAAAATGCTTCAAAATATTATATTCTTTGTTTAATTTTTCATATATAGGATAACCGCTCATCTCATCGCCACCCTCGCCGACGATCATAACTTTAAGACTATTGCTTTTACTAAGCTTTGATAGGAAATAGAGCAATGCGGAATTTACATCCCCGGTAGGGCTATCTATTTGCTTGGTCATATATTCTTTCGCCAACTCCTCAAAATCGTTGGCAGAAATAATGCTTTTAATAAATTTTACGCCAAGTTCTTTCGAAAATTTTTGCGCTATTTCTGATTCGTCATATACATCATCTGCATCATAACTTATATTAATCGCATCTATCTTTCCGCCATCTTTACTTGAATAAAACAAATTTAAAGAGCTATCTATACCGCCGCTAAGCGCTATAGCTATATCGACGTCCGCTATATTTCTATATTTCATTGATTTTACAAGAAGATCTTCAGTTTTTTCGGTAGCCTGTAAAAAATTATCCGCATTGTCGACATTAATAAAATCTGCAATATTCCAATACTTTACTTTTTCTATTTTATTCTTTGTAATTTTTAAATAATGACCGCATTCTAATTTATAAATATTAGTAAAAAAAGTATCAGGAGCATTGGTTGTTAAAAATGTCAGATAATTATATATCGCCTCCTTATTAATACACTTTTCCACTATGCCTGCTTTAAAAAATGCATGAATTTCTGAAGAAAAATATAGGGCATTATTACTCATAGTAAAAAACAACGGCTTTTTACCCATCCTGTCTCTAATAAGAATGGTTTCCATTTTTACTTTATCGTATAGGGCAATAGCAAAAAAACCGTTAAAGTATTTTATACATTCTAACCCCCATTCTTTATAGGCATATAGAATAGTCTCGGTGTCAGAGTGATCCGTTTTAAAATTATATTTTGATTTTAACCTCTCTCTAATTTCTAGATGGTTATAAACTTCGCCGTTAAAAATCAAAACTAAAGTATTTTCATCATCGGTCATCGGCTGATTAGCTGCAGTAGATAGATCTAGTATAGACAGCCTTCTGTGTCCAAATACAACATTTTCATCAGAGTAAAAACCTTCGCTGTCAGGCCCTCTATGTATTATTGCGCTTGACATATTTTTTATATCATCAATATCTTTCTGCGTTATTCCTTTATAAGAGACCTTGCCGACTATTCCACACATTATTTTGATCCGAATTTATTACAATATAAAGCTTATTTCCGTCGTCTGCACCATATCCCAAAGCTCTATCGGCCAGCCTTTTTTGCTTCCTTTTAGAGCCTCAAATAACGCCTCGAGCTCTTCGAGCTGCCCCTTTTGGCTTACGTTCGTTGAAATTTCTTTCAGCCCCACTCCATATCCTTTTAGGCTTTTATAATCGTCTAAAACGATGCTCTTGCCGTCAAAGTGAATCTCCATAAATTCCTTACTTAGCTCCTTGCTACCGTTTGCAAAATACTCGATATTCGCCACCGAGCCGTCTTTGTATTTTAAGACGATGGATTTGTTATCCTCGGCGCTATATTTTTCATTGCTCGGCGTGATCGCCTGTGAAAATACGCTCTGTATCTCGCTGCCCGTTAGCGCCGTCATCAGATCTATTATGTGGCACGCTTCGCCTACCATCCTGCCGCCGTTTTCATGCACCCAGTGATCCATCGGTATGTAGCCCGCGTTCATTCTATATCTGATTATCATCGGATTTATCCTAGCGCTCGTGTACTTTTTTATCTCTTGCGCGTAAGCGCTAAATCTCCTGTTAAATCCCACGAATAAAAGGGGCTTGTCGCCTCCCCCTTCGTAAAATTTCTTTATCTTTTCAAGCTCCTCTTTGTTTGTCGCAAGCGGCTTTTCTACAAATACGTTTTTGCCCGCTTCAAGCGCCTTTAAAGTAAGCTCCGCATGGCTATCGTGCCTTGTGGAGATGATCACCAGATCAACGTTTTTATCGTTTAAAACATCGTCTAAATTTGAAGTAGCGTAGCTCGCTCCGTATTGCTGCGCCACCGCCTTTGCCTTATGCCCGCTTCGGTTCATGATCGCGTAAATTTTATACTTGTCCGTAAGCTTTGATATATTAGGTAGGTGCATCCCGGTAGAAAATCCGCCCACGCCGACGAATGAGACGTTTATCGCGTCTCTGTGTAGTGGCTCGGAGCTAATGATGATTTTTTTAGCGTTAGTGAGAGAGCTATCAT
>CAURFS010000173.1:0-4187 GCA_963523845.1 uncultured Campylobacter sp.
TTCCTGATTACGAGTTTCGAGCTGAGGTCGAAGTAGACTACGAAACGGTGAAAATTTTTGATCTTTTCAATCAAGAAACGCAGCTAAATGATAAATATGCGCAGGCTAAAAAGCTCATTTGGGAGTGCGTGAAGCAGCTCAAAGCAGGTCTTGGCGAATTTGCGCTCGATATGACGGATGATTTTACGATCACGGCTACCGATTGCGATCTTGGCGATCTACGGAAAAATTTCATAGCGATAAATCCCGAGCTTGTAAGCACATATAAGGGCAAAATTTAAAATTTTATCGTCGCGATTTTATCATCGCACGCAGCGTTTGCCCGCCCGCGGCGCCCAGCAGCACACCTTACTCCGAGTGACGCCGCCGCCCTGCTCCGCCATTTCCGTCTAACGCTATCCGCTTTGCAAAGCATATATCCTGCTCTGCATGATGATGCCTGCTTCGCCCGACGCGTCATCATATCCGCACGGCGCGCTGTCTTTATCGACTGGCGCCCTGCTTCGCTAGGTACACGCCCCTTAAGCGCAAATTTACTCGCTCGCTGTGTTATACGACGCATCCATTCGAACGCTAAATTTAACCGCGAGCCGCACCGCAAATAGCAAAAGCTGGGCAACAAAGCGCCCGATAAAATTTTACGCCTAAAGATCAAAAGCCGCTCGCATAAGCTCGCGCAAAAGCCCGATTTGGAGTCGAAATTTAGCGCTCAGCTGTTTAAAAAAGCCGCTATTTAGCTATAAATTTGTAAAATAACGCACAAATTTAAAGGCGAAAAATGTATGTAATATTCGAAGGTATCGACGGCGTGGGCAAAAGCACGCAGATAGCGCGGCTGGCGGCGGCTTTTCCACAGGCGATCGTGACCAAGGAGCCCGGCGGCACGAAGCTCGGCGAGGCGGTACGAAGCCTCGTTTTGGGCGAGAATTTTAAGTGGCGGCGCGGCAGCGTAAATCTGCGCGAAGCCTGCGGCGAAATCTCAAAGCGCGCCGAGCTGCTTTTGTTCCTCGCAGACCGCGCCGAGCACTACGAGCGCGTGATAAAGGGCGGCGCGGACAGGCTCGTGCTAAGCGATCGCGGCTTCATCTCGGGGCTTGCCTATGCGCTGGCAAACGACAAAAACGCGGATCTTAGCGAGCTTATCGCGCTTAATAAATTTGCGCTTGGGGGTAAATTTGCAGATAAAATCGTGCTGTTTTCGGCGGACGAGAAGCTCATCAGGCAGCGGCTCAAAACGCGCGCTAGCAGCGATATAATCGAAGCTCGCGGGCTAAAATATCTAATGCGCGTGCAAGATCTTATGGCGCAGGCATGCACGGCGTGCGGCGTTCAGACGCTGCAAATCGACGCCGCACAATCCGAAGAAGCGATCTGCGACCAGATAAAAAATTTCATACTTTCTTAAAATTTTAAGACGCGGAATTTTGCCGCAGAAGTTGATTTCTGAGGCTTGCCGTAAAATTTTAGCTATGGAATTCCGCCCATAAAATTTCATCTTCGAATTTCGTTTATGGAATTTTACAGGCGTGGTTCTAGGTAAAATTTCATGGGCGAAATTTGTTTTATAATTTCGCGGTAAAATTTTGCCACAGAATTCTGTCTTAAAATTCCGCCGCAGACCAAAAGCGCGGAATTTCATAAGCAAAATCCCGCGCGGAATTTTAATCCGCGGATTTGCAGGCGAAATTCCGCTTAAGCTTTAGATTAAAAGGATAATGATGAAGACGTTAAAGTTCGTTTTGCGTAAGGTTTTAAAATTTATATTTTTGTTTTGGGTGGTCATAAGCTCGCTTTTCGGCACATATATGATCGCCGATAAATTTTTCGGCCGCACCGTCGTAGCCTGGACGCTCATCAGTGATTTTAGCAGCGCTTCGCTGAATCTGAAGGATTTTAGCATCAGCGCCCGCTTAAGAGCTACCACTATCGGCGGACGATCATGGCGCGACGAGCGCGAGCCGAAGCCAGACTTCTCAGACGACAACTCCACCGGCGCCCCGTATGAACTAAGTATAAATTTTGAGCATGTGAGTGCGCCCGGGATCGTGCTGAAAAACATCAAGCTCGAGCAGGTGCAAAGCGGACGCGTCGTGTTTGAAAAGGATGAGCTAGAGGTGCCGATAGAGATGGGCTATAGCGGTTACAAAAGCGGCGAATTAGAGATGCCGGATCTCGATTCTGCGCATGTCAAACACAGACTGAGCGCCGAAATATGCGTGCCTGGGGGCACTTGCACAAACTTCGTGCATTATTTCTTGCCGTACAGACATGTAGAGGGCACAGCGGCTCTGCGGGGTATTTTTTAGCTGCGAAAGATTCGGCGTGAAATTTAAAAGCATAAAATTTGCGGCGGCATGGGTTAATTTGGCGAAATAAACGAATAAATTATCAATGCCCGCAACGCGGCAGTATGGTTTTTATTAGTGCGATAAAATTTTGTCCGGCAAAAATTTATGCCCTATTCCGGCACCGATAAATAAATCTGCTAACAAATCCCGAGAGGCGACAATCTATAAAATGATAAATTTACAATGCAGCGATTGGGTATAAAATTTTAAAATTACTAGCAAAAATATCATGATTTAAAAGTGCGTTACATATTATAAAATGCGCTTTGTTATCATTCGCCCTTTTATAATTTTCAGTATTTTTGCTAGCCGTTTCAAAAACGCTTTGCAAAATTTAGACTATATTAAAGCTTAAAATGCGTCTATTACGCATTTCTTGACTATTCAAAATTTTTTACTTCTTAAAAATCAAAATTTTAGCCATTTAAAATTTATCCTAAATTTAAACTGCAATTTAATTAAACATTAAAAATCTTTGTATTATTATTCGCCGCGTTAATAATCAATTCTATAATCATTAAGTAAGGAAATATGAATGTTTAGAAGATTCTCTCTCTATGTCTCGCTGCTCTTTTATGGCTCGCTTTACGCGGAAGAGCCGGTCAACTCACAAGAACTGGGAACTATCCAGGTAACGGGCAATGTCGATTCGCAAAGCGTAGCCGAGCAAAAGGTCGGCGAAACTAAAACTACCGCGCAGACTATCAAGAAGCAGCAGATCACCGATAGCAGAGACTTGGTGCGATACCAAACGGGTATCACAGCGGTCGAGACGGGCAGATTCGGCGCTAGCGGATACGCCGTTCGCGGCGTGGACGAAAACCGCGTGGCTATCACGGTGGACGGGCTTCGTCAAGCGGAGACTCTAAGCTCGCAGGGCTTTAAAGACCTCTTTGAGGGGTATGGAAATTTTAACAACACAAGAAACGGCGTAGAGATGGAAAACGTCAAAACAGCCAATATCACCAAAGGAGCCGACTCCATAAAAGCGGGAAGCGGTGCACTCGGCGGATCGGTAATGTTTGAAACCAAAGACGCCAGGGATTTCTTGACGGAAAAGAACTATCATTTCGGCTTTAAACAGGGCTATCAAAGCGTCGATAGTCAAAATTTCCACTCCTTCACCGGCGCAGCTAGGTACGGCTGGTTTGATCTTTTGGTTATAAACACCGATAGGCACGGACATGAAAGAAAAAACTATTTCTACGACATATATGATAGTAAAGAGGACAAACTTCACATAGGTAAAACTCGCGAAAAAGCAGACCCATATACCATAACCAAAAAAAGCACGCTCGTAAAGGTGGGATTTCAGCCGAGCGATAACCATAGATTGTCTATCGCGATAGATGACTCGAAGCAAAATTCCGACGGCGAGGATCTTTCTTATACGTTAAGAATGGGTAGCCGTCCGGATGCTCCGGAACGATATGGAAATAGGACAAACCACGATAGCTCTACCAGAAAAAACGTGCAGTTTAGCTACGAATATGTCGGAGATACTCCACTTTGGGACAGTGTCAAACTTTCGTATTCTTGGCAAAATATTAAGAACCGTGCAATAAATAAAGAGGGTTGCCAAGGCAATAGATGCCAGAATGTGCAAAATCCTTCTGGGATGCATCTAAATGAAAGCTCAAGCGGTTATGATATCGTAGATAAAAACAATAGACCCCTAAGCGTTGATCCGCGACCTGTCGAAGAAGGCGAAGAAATTATTAAAGATGGTTCGGGCAATATTCTAAATAGGGGCAGCGATTATAAAAAAAGGGATGGTGAAGGATATTATTTGGATTGTTCCAAAGTAAATTGTAATAAAAAATTCAAAGTATTAAAAGA
>CAURFS010000174.1:0-4175 GCA_963523845.1 uncultured Campylobacter sp.
CTTCGCGGCGCTGTTTCCCGTTATATAATAGATCTCTTTTTGATCCTCTTTCATTTTTTCCTTATACTCGCTAAGCGTGATGAGGCCGTCTCGCAGGTTTGATTTGAAAAGACAGAGCTTTAAAATTTCCTCTTTATTCGCGCCGAAGCCGTAAAGTCCCTCTTTCAAAACCTTGCCGAATAATTCGTAAAATTTTATGTATTTTTCACGATCGCTTTGCAAAAGCTTTTCCAGCTCGGATAGAATTTTTTTCACGCTCTGCTCACGGACGTAGGCTAGAATTCGGTTTTCTTGCAAAATTTCGCGACTTACGTTTAGCGGCAGATCCTCGACGTCCATTATGCCGCGCACGAAACGCAGGTAGCTAGGCAGTAGCTCTTTGGCGTCGTCGGTAATGAAAACGCGCTTGACGTAGAGCTTCACGCCGCTTTGATAATCGACGCGGTATAGATCAAAGGGCTCGCTGCTCGGCACGTAAAAAAGCGTCGTGTATTCGTGCGTGCCCTCAGCCTTTGTGTGGATGTAAAACAGCGGATCGCCGCTGTCGTGGCTGATCTGCTTGTAAAATTCATTGTAATCGCTTGGCTTTAGGCTGCTTTTCGGCAGCTGCCAAAGCGCGCTCGCGCGGTTGATCTGGACGTTTTTAACTTCGCTATGTCCCTGCTCGCCCTCTTTTTGCGCAGGCACGTATTCTTCTTTATCCATAAAGATCGGATAGGGGATGTGGTTGGAGTATTTTTTGATGATGCCTTCCAGCCTGTAGCCGTCCAAAAACTCCTCATCTTTCATATGCAGGATTATCGTCGTGCCGAAGTCCTCTTTTTGCGCCTTTTCGACCATGTAGTTGCTCGCGTCGCTGCTCCATTTAAAGGCATCCTGCGAGAGAGGCTTGCGGCTGATAACTTCGATACGATCCGCTACCATAAACGCTGAATAAAACCCGACGCCGAACTGCCCGATGAGGTTGCTGTCCTTCGCTGCATCGCCGCTAAGGCTCGCCATAAAGCCCTTAGTGCCGCTGCGTGCGATGGTGCCGAGATTGCTCTCAAGCTCGGCCTCGTCCATACCGATGCCGTTGTCGACGATGCTTAGCGTTTTGGCCTCTTTGTCGATCTTTATATCGATGCGCGGCACATACGAAAGCGCCTTGTAATCGTCGTTCGTAAGGCTTAGGTAGTTTAATTTATCCAGCGCGTCGCTTGCGTTTGAGATTAGCTCGCGCAAAAAAATCTCCTTGTTTGAATAAAGCGAATGGATCATCAAATTTAGCAGATCATTCACTTCGGTCTTAAATTTTTTCTTTGCCATTATGCGGTCCTTTTTGAAAATTTTGGCAGATTATATCATGGAGTGCTAATCTTGTCAAGAGAAGAATAAATAAACTTGATATGAATCCTATCAAGTTTTATAAATTTATGCGCGTCCAAAGTATATGAAATTTAAACCTGGCCTTCGATAATCCCAGCAAGAACCCGTCTAAATTTGACGGGGTATTTGCACTAAATTTGCGGATTTTTCTTAGTCGTCGTTTTTTGAAAAATTCAAAACAAGATGATATAATTCCTCTTGATGCTGATGCGATTTTAATGATAAAACCCGGGGGCTAACCGACTAGTGAAATTTATCTAGCAAAAAGGATTTCATTTGAATAATGAAGAAATCATACAACGCATAAATGAACTGAGAGAAAAACGTGGCAAAAATTTAAAAAGCTCAAACGAAAATGTCTGCGAGACAAGTGCTAATACAGATATGGGTACGGACGCTGCCATAAATTTGGCCGAAAAATCAGGCGCAGGTTCGGCCGCAAATTTAAGCCAAAAACCGAGCCCTAAGCCCTCCGTCGCTACCGCAAGAGATAAACAATTGATCAAAGACGCAGACCTCCGTACTCCACGCAATAATCGATCTACGCCGAAAATACTCCCTCTCGTTGTCATATGTATAATCGCGGTTTTTATAGCGATAAAGGCATCTTCTCGCACGGAGACTTTGAATGAAACCCGAATTCCCATCAATCAAGCAAACGAAGACGCAAACAAAAATCCTAAAGAAATTTCTATTCGCACCAAAGACGGCACTTTAAAAATGAAAAATCCTGTAAGATTTCGCGAAGATTGCGACGGCGGGGATGGCGATGCCTGCGCCGTGCTTTCGAGCCTGCTGCTATTAAATGGCGAAATTTCGCAAGATGGCGCCAAAGATCTGCTTAAAAAAGGCTGTTATGAGCTTAACGGCGGAGAAAGCTGCACGAGACTCGCAGGCTACGAAGATAGAGATTCACAAGAGGGCAGAAAATTATACAAAAAAGCATGCAAGCTCGGTAATGGCGAAGGCTGCTTTATGTTCGGTTACGTCGCGTATTTTGACGACGATGACAAGGAGGCGGGTGCGCGATACTTTGAGCGATCGTGTGAGTTGCGATTTGCGGAGGCGTGCTATTTTCTAGTGGGAATTTATTCAAATGATCCGGCGAAATCGCAAAGATATCAGGCTCTGTTTGAAAAATATCAACAAGAAAACGACGATGCGATAATCAGCTTTAGGCGCAGATAATTTTACGGTTCAATGCACTTTTGCGCATTGCGCTTGCGAGCTTAAATTTGCGCAAATCAAAAAGCGTCCTTTGCCTGACAAGCATACAAATTTCAAATTTTTATTCAAACCCAAGCGCCGCGCCAAATTTAGACAAACGCAAAAAGTCAAATTTAATCGGTTTATAAATTTAAAGCCTCGCGCAGAGATCGCCTTAAATTTACGCAAGCTCATGCTATCTGCGCTCTTTTAAATTTTGCTCATTACGTCGTCGATAATCGCTTGCGCGCCGTTTCGATCCGCAAGCTCAAGCAGCCCTTTGCTCGCTCGCGCAACGTCGAAGCTCTGAATCAAGCTCAAGATTCGCTCGCCGCTTGCGTCCTGCTGACGTAAAATTTCGCAAAGTCCGCGCTCTTTAAGAAATTTCGCGTTATAAAACTGATGATCCGCCGCCGCGAACGGAAACGGCACGAATATCGCAGGCAGACCATTTGCGCAGAGCTCCCACAGCGTGCTGGCGCCGCTACGTCCGACGCAAAGATCGGCACTTGTGATGAGCTCGTGCATATTTTTGCAAAAGCCCACGAGCTGTACATCTAGGCCCTGCTGTGCGTAGATCTGCAAGATGCGCTCAAACTCGCGCTCGCCGCACTGATGGATCATGCCGTAGCCGAGGCCCAAAAGCTTAGGCGCAAGCTCCACAGCAAGCGAGTTGATAAAGCTCGCTCCCTGCGAGCCGCCCAAAAAGATGACCCTCTTAAGCGCCGTGCGCGACCGCGCCGTCTCGAAAAAAATATCCGCGATCGGATAAGCAAACGCGGGCTTTTCATAGGAGCTGTAAAACGCGCGCGCAAAGGGCCTCAGCAAGCGGTTGAGCCGCCCGCAAACGGCGTTTTGCTCATGGATAAAAAACGGCACGCGAGAAAGGATCGCCGCGATGGATGCGGGCGCCGAGCTGTATCCGCCCACGCTGATGAGCGCGCGGACGCCGTTTTGCTTTAAAATTTTACGCGCCGCAAGCGAGAGGCGCAGGATATTTAACAGCGAGGCTAGCTTGGCAAGGCCCTTTTTATCGACGACGCCTGAGCTTTGTAAAAAATAGGTGCGCGCGAAAAGCTCGCTATTTTCAAACCACGCGCGATCCTGCCCGCGGTTTGAGCCGATAAAGATCGCCCTGATGCCCTGCTTTGCAAGGCGGGCGGCTAAATTTTTAGCGATTATCAGATGCCCGCCGGTGCCGCCGCCGCTGATTGCTATGACCATACTTTTCCTTTAAATTTATAAAATTTCGCGCTTAAATTTAAGCCTCAGCGCACTTCGGCGCAGAATTTTAAGCGCAAATTCTGCTCTAAATTTTACGTCTAAATTCAAACAGCGCTTGCCAAAAGCCCGCAAAAGCTTTAAAATTTTGCCCTTTTCGACGCCATCAAAACGAGCCCCACCGCAAACGATGCCGCGAGCAGGTGGCTGCCGCCGTAGCTTAGAAACGGCACAGCGATACCTTTAACCGGCGAGATCGACGTAATGCCGTAGGAATTGATAATGAACGAAAAGAAAAACATAAAGCCGATACCGAGGCAAAAGAGGAAATTTATGTTACTCGGCGACTTGCTCGCGGTCTGAAAGATGCGAAATAGCAT
>CAURFS010000175.1:0-4147 GCA_963523845.1 uncultured Campylobacter sp.
CATAGGCCGTCCGCTTTGACCACTATGCGGCCGTTTATAGTATCGATAAATTTTGAAATTTCGGAGAGATCGTCGCTGCTTAGAAATTTTGCAGTTTTGATATGATTTCGCGCCAGAAAGTCCTTCATATAGGCTTTAGAGCCCTCAAGCTTCGCCGCAGCGGCGCTGGGACCGAATATCGCGAGGCCTTGCGCTTTGAAAATATCCACGATCCCTTTTGTAAGCGGCTCCTCGGCGCCCACGATAGTAAGGGCTACGTCGTTGTTTTTGGCAAAGAGCGCGAGCTCATTAAAATCTTTTAAATCTAAATTTTTACCGAGCGCCTTTGTAGCGCCGTTTCCCGGAGCAAAATACAGATTTAAAACGTTTTTATCCTCGCGAAGTCTTAGCCCGATCGCGTATTCTCTACCGCCGCCGCCGATTATTAGGATATTCAATGAAACCTCCGTAACGTAAAAAACCCAAGTGAGCGTTGCGTAAAAAGAATCGGCTCAAACAAAGCCAATCTTGCAACTAGGAAAAATCTCTAGGTCGCAACCCGTAACTTTAAAAAAGCTCGAGCCGAGCCGCGTCACACGGACCTCTCACGTCGTCGCTTATACAAATATGTTGAACCCTCATATAAAACGCTCTCGCTTCACCCAGGCTTGGGCAAAATTATAGTCTAAATTTGCTTAAACTATGGCAAAAGCGCCAGATCGACGCAGGATTTTATCGACATTCTTTCGCAGATTATCGGCTCGCAAAACTCGCTCAAAACGCTCGCCGTCGTCCTGCCGATACAGATCGCCCTGTAGCCCCCGTCCCAGCCGAAATTTTCGGTAAAGCCGCGAACGTTCTTGGGCGAGGTAAAAATCAGCGTGCTGCCTTGCGGCGGTTTCGCGGCGGCTGGAAGGCTGAGGATAGAATTTTCATAGGCGATCACGCTTTGCAGTCGCACGCCGGCGATAGATAGAATTTGCTCCAGCTTCGATACCGTCTCGCGAGCCCGCAGATACAGCGCGTCTCTGCCCTGCAAGAGCGGCGCGATCTCCGCGGCAAACTCATTTCCGTGCCCGTGCTGCGCCGTATAGATATTGCGAAATCCAAACTCGCGCGCATCCGCCGCACACGGCTCGCCGATAGCGTAAACGGGCGTATCTAAATCAGGCAAAATTTCATTAAATTTTATCGCCTCCACCGCGTTTTTGGAGGTAAAAATTAGCGCGCCGATCTGCGTAGGCAGGCTAAATTTGAGAAATTTTATCTCGCAGACCGCAAGCTGCCTCACCTGCGGATGATCAAATCTCGTATTAGACACCAGATATATCAAAACGCCCCCTCTAATTTTAATTTTATACAACTAGTATATTTCCATCTTTAAAAAGTTAATTATAGAGTTTGGTTGAAGATACTTTTGCGCTTTTATGTCTTAGTTTCATATATTAAAGGCTTCTTTTACCTCCCAACCTCTTTTTTATAATTATTCTCCGATTTTCTACTTCATTATTTTTTCATAAAATAGAATAAAAATTTTGCCTAACAATGGTAAAATTTCGAATCAACTTATTTTTCTTGCAAAATCTCTTTCAGTGCTGAAGTTTCTATTTCTTCTTCGGTTCGATATTTTTTTCCAAAATAAATATCTTGCAAATAAGCAATCGTGTTTGCATTTCTTCCATCAGATGTTCTTGTTATAGTTTTTTTTGTGCTAGGTTTTATTATTTTCACCTCATTACTCTCCAGTATAGATAACCTATCTTGAACACTACTAGCTTTCATTTTTAGTTTTGGAATTTCCAAAACTCCCAAGCTCTCGTTTGTATCAGGATCAAAGATTTCATCATCTTTTTTAAAAATAATAAATATATCTCCAACTTTAACACCATCTAAACTACCTTTGTTTATAACTAACTTATGGCTATCTATTATTTTTACGATTCGCGCTTCCATGGTTAATTTTCTCCTTGTAAATTTAAAAGATCTCTAATATCACTTTCTTTTAGTTGCAAACTAAAATACAGACTACTATTATATTGTTTTGGAATAGTCTTATCAATTCGATACAAAAACTCAATATGACATATCCGATTATCACTCTGAATATGTCTTATAATACCTATACCAACAAACACTTCAACATTTTCACTATCTATAAAATAAAGTTTTATAATATCATTGTATGTTAATTTAATAGATGAATTATTTAAAAAAAGGTCATTGCCTTTTACATTTTTGTATAAAGGTTGAAGCTTAAGTTTTTTAATAAAGCTATAGTCCACCGTATTCTGTTTGACATTATACAAGTAACCAACAAGCATCGTAGTCACAATTAAAAAAATAAAAATAACTAGAATAAGCCACTTGATACTTATTGAGTCATCCACATTAATAAACAAAGTAACCATAGCTGATAAAAAACCAGATACACCTATGATAATGGGAACTATATGCGCTTTAAAATACTCAAGCATAAAATACCTTTTTATAAAAATCTTATGCTACCATATTTAAGCAAAAGAATTCAAATTTTTCAGCCACCCGTTTAAAATTTCAATCTGCGCCGCAACGCTCTCATTTGCCGTGCCTCCTTGCGACTTGCGCGCTTCCTTAGAAGCGTTTAGATCAAGAAATTTAACCGCACCCGCGTCCAAGCTTTCATCTACGCTTGCAAGCTGCTGTGCATTTAGCTCGCTCAAATCCAAGCCCAAATTTTCCGCATACGCCACGACCTTGCCCGTGATGAAGTGCGCCTTGCGAAACGGCACGTTTTTCTCTCGCACCAAAAAGTCGGCCAGATCGGTCGCCGTGAGGTGCCCGCGGCGCGTCATTGCTAGCATATTTTGCTCGTTAAATTTAGCCGTTTTTAGCATCTGTTTTAAAATTTCAAGGCTCGCAAGCGCGGTGGCGACGCTGTCAAAAACGCCCTCCTTGTCCTCTTGCATGTCCTTGTTGTATGCTAACGGCAAGCCTTTCATCACCGTTAGCAGCGCGACGAGATTGCCGTTTACGCGCCCCGTTTTGCCGCGGATTAGCTCGGCGACGTCGGGGTTCTTCTTCTGCGGCATGATCGAGCTGCCCGTGCTGTAGGCGTCGCTGATCGTGACAAAGCCGAACTCCTGCGAGCTCCACAAGATGAGCTCCTCGCACAGGCGCGACGCATGCGTCATCAGCACGCTTACGTTAAACAAAATCTCCAGCGCAAAATCGCGGTCGCTGACGCTATCCATCGCATTTGGCGTCACTCCCGCAAAGCCGAGCTGCTGCGCGACTAGCTCGCGGTTTATCGGATGCGGCGTGCCGGCAAGCGCGGCGGAGCCCAGCGGACAGAGGTTGTTTCGCTCGCGCGAGCTAGTAAAGCGCTCGTAGTCGCGGCGAAACATAAATGCGTAAGCTAGCAAATGATAGGCAAGGCTCACGGGCTGGGCATGCTGAAGGTGCGTGTAGCCCGGCATCAGCGTGTCTGCGTGCTCGCTAGCTATATCTCGTAGCGCAGCGACTAGCTCGCGGATTTTTTCGGCGATCGCGGCACCGCTTTTAAGCACGTAGAGGCGAAAATCAAGCGCGACCTGATCGTTTCTGCTGCGCGCGGTATGCAGCCTGCCGCCAAGATCGCTTCCGATGAGCTCGCTTAGGCGCTTTTCGACCGCCATGTGGATGTCCTCGTCGGCGGTTTTAAACTCAAATTTACCGCTTTTTATCTCCTCAAACACGGCGTCAAGCCCGGCGATGATCTTTTCGCTCTCGTCAGGCTTTAAAATCCCGCAGGCGCCGAGCATCCGAGCGTGCGCCTTGCTGCCCGCGATGTCCTCCTGCCAAAGCGCCCTATCAAAGCCGATCGAGGCGTTAAACTCCTCCAAAAGCGCCGAACTCGCCTCGCTAAAGCGCCCTTCCCACATTTTTTTCACGCTCGCTCCTTCGTTTAAATTTTCGGTGATTTTATAAAATTTAAGCTAAAATAGCGCAAAATTTCGGCCTTTTGAGAGGAAAAACGATGATAGAGATGTTTTTATGCTCCTATTTTGCGGGCGCGGCGACGCTTTTTGAGGACTATGCGAGGCAAAATGTCCGCGCTAAAGAGGTGCTTTTCATCCCGACCGCCGCAAACGTAGAGGAGTACCGAGACTACGTGGACGAGGCGAAAGAGGCGTTTGCCAAAATGGGCTTT
>CAURFS010000176.1:0-4135 GCA_963523845.1 uncultured Campylobacter sp.
CGAAAAGGTCTTAGATATGGAGAGCATCAAAGCCGAAGCCGTTAGACGCGCGCAAAACGAGGGCATCATCTTTATCGATGAGATCGATAAGGTGGCGGTCTCAAGCGGCAATAGCGGCAGGCAGGATCCGAGCAAAGAGGGGGTGCAGCGCGATCTGCTTCCGATCGTGGAGGGCAGTAGCGTAAGCACTAAATTCGGCAATATCGACACCGATCACATCCTTTTTATCGCCGCGGGCGCCTTTCATATCAGCAAGCCGAGCGATCTCATACCCGAGCTTCAGGGGCGCTTCCCGCTTCGCGTCGAGCTTGACAGCTTAGACGAGGCGGCGCTGTGTGAAATTTTAACCAAGCCTAAAAATTCGCTTCTTAAGCAGTACTCGGCGCTGTTAAAGACCGAGGGCGTGGAGTTGGAATTTAGCGAGGACGGGGTCAAAGCGATCGCGAAATTTGCGGCGAGCACGAACGAAAAAGTCGAAGACATCGGCGCTAGAAGGCTGCATACGATAATGGAAAAGGTGCTTGAGGATATCAGCTTCGAAGCGGATAAGTTTAAAGGGCAAAAGATCGTCGTGGATGAAAAGCTCGTAAGCGAAAAGCTAGCAGGCATCGCGAGCGACGAGGATCTGGCGAAATACATTTTATAAGGCGCGCGGTAGCTACTTTTAGAATTCTGCGTAGTCGCGGAATTTTGCGCTTTTGAAATTTGCAAAGCGTTAGAATTTTAGGTGCGAAATTTAGCAAAATTTTAAAAATGCGCAGAATTTCATCCTTTTAAATTTGGCGATACTTTGAAATTTTAAGTCTGTAAAATTTCAGGAATGATCTAAATTTTATGCAGTGCTGACTATATATAATGTCGGCGTGGGATAAAATTTAAAATTTCGTAGATAATTTACGAAGTTGCAGGATTCGCGGCTCGCGAGATTTAAAGTGGATAGAATTCTGCGCCGAGGCGGGTAAAATTTATCGCTATCGCGCGGCTTGAAATTTTAAATTTTACCCACTTATGTGATGGCAGAATTTCAAAATTTAGCCGCTCGTGCAAGAGCCAGCCTGCGTAAAACGAGATTTTAAATTTGCTTGCTATGGTTTAATGCCCCAGTCGCAAGCAGGATAAAATTTTATAAATTTAAGGAAAATATGAAAAGCGGATTTGTAACGCTCATCGGGCGGACCAATGCGGGCAAGAGCTCGCTGTTAAACTACCTCTGCGGCGAGAAAATTTCGCTCGTCTCGCACAAAATCAACGCCACGCGTCGTAAGATTAACGGCATCGCGATGAACGGCGCAGATCAGGTGATTTTCACGGATACGCCTGGGCTGCACGAAAGCGCCAAGCTGATGAATAAGCTGATGGTCGAAGTGGCGCTCGGGGCGATTGAGGGCTGCGATCTGGTGCTGTTTTTGGCGCCCGTGCACGACGATACCGCGGAATACGAAAAATTTTTAAATTTAAACGCAGGCACTAAGCACATCGTAATTTTAACTAAAATTGACGAAGCAAACGACGAAAAGATCGTGCAAAAGCTGCTACAATATCAAAAATTTACCGATAAATTCGAAGCGATAATCCCGGTTAGCATCAAAAAAAAGGTCTATAAAAAGCAGGTTTTGGACGAAATTTGTAAAATTTTGCCCGAGCATGAGTATTTTTACGATCCTGAAATTTTAAGCGCGACCAACGAGCGTGAAATTTATCGCGACTTCATACTCGAGGCGATTTTTGAGAGTATGAGCGACGAGATCCCGTATTGTAGCGACGTCGTGATGGAAAAAATAGTGGAAAAACCCGGTCTAATCTCGGTCTATGCGAGGATCATAACGGACACCAATTCTCACAAAGAGATGTTGATCGGCAAAAACGGCGAGGCGATCAAGCGGATCGGAATTCGAGCCAAAAAGTTAATTTCAAATTTTTCTAAGGTCAAAATTTACTTAAAATTAACAGTTTTTGTAAAAAAAAGCTGGAAAAATGACGAATTTAGGGTAAAAACCGATTTTATCTATTGACATTTTATTTTATTTCTATTAGTATTAGCAGCGTAGAAAATTTCATTTGGAAGTGGAGTGTTATGGCAAAGAATAGTAAAAATGCTAGTTCGATTGTTGCGATTAACAAAGTCACGCAAACCATATTCGGTCTAAGTGAGAATGAAGTTTTTGAGCACGACTTCTCAAAAGCGAATCGTGCGAAGGAAACTTACGTCTCATATATTCCGTATAAGGATATAATGACTGCGACGGTCGAGATAAGCAGATCGGTAGAGGACGCGGATCTTTTAGATGCGATCGTCGTTAAGGTGTATGAGGAGCTGGGGCTTGACACCGCTTTGGATTACAAAATCACCTATAGTGAGGTAATAGGCGCTGGCGGCGACGATAGAATTTTCAATGTCTTTGTCGTAGATAATGCCAAACTCACTTCAGAATTCGATGCAATCGCCGCTAGGACGAACTACATCGACTATGTGGCTATGGCTCCGTTTTTATACGAGGGCTTGTATAATAGAGGCGTCCTAACTCGTGACGGAATCGATTGCTTCATCTACTTGCAGCGCGACGATGCGTTTTTGGTAGTGTATCAAAACGGCGAATATTTTCAATCTCGTCAAGTAAGATACAACCTAAAATTCTTACATGAAAAATATGTCGAGCTAGTCGGTAGCAGAGTCGATGAAGAGAGCTTTTATAGACTGCTCTCCAAACAGGGAGTAAATTTAGAAAATCCGACCGAACGCGATTATATGATCCAAATTTTTGACGATATGTTTTACTACATCAACGACGTGTTGAACGGTATTAGTAAAATTTACAATGTCAATATTCAAAACGTTTATATCGGAACGGATATCGGCAAAATTCCTGCGATCGAGGTTTTCGTAGAAAATAATCTAAAGCTAAGATACAAGGATTTTAATTTTAACGTTGCAATCAACGCAAAAGATTATCCGCTCACTCAGCTAGATATTTTGATGTTCTTGGTAGGTCAAGATTATTTGGTTACCAAAGACGATGATCACAACTACTCGCCGTTTATGAGACCTCCGCCTTTGACCCAAAGATCAACCGGCAAGCTGATAGGCTATATGCTGCTAGGCTGCTTACTTGGCGCTGTGTATCCTGCGTATAACTTCGGCTATGGATATTATAATAATATGGTAGCTAACGATAAAACTAGCGAATATCAGGGTTTAGAAGATCAGATGGTTCCTGCTAGAGCAGAAAATGCGCGTTTGGATAAAGAGACTAAAGAGGTAAATGCCCAGGCTGCTAAGAGTGGCAAGGAGCTTAATGACAGGCGCGATCTAATTAATGCCATCTTAGATAAGAAAAATAATTACGCTATGAAGGGTGTTTCTATTTTTGAGCTAACCAATATGGTCGTTAAAAATAAGGGCAATATGGTTAGGATCGGTGATGAGAATAGGACTCTAACTGTTCAGGTGCGCACCAAAAACGATAAGCAGATGACCGAGCTTTTAGAGGATATCAGTAAAAAAGAGGTGTATGGCGTGGATACTAAAACAATCGCGCTACAAGAGGGTAATAAAACCATCTTTTACGATAGCAATATCAGTGTGGAGGTTAGATAATGAAAAAGAAAAGTTCATTAGATCAACTTGATCAATGGTTTGCCTCCAAGGGAAATAGTGCAAATAACTATTTTTACATAGCTTTATTGTTTGTGGGTTTGGTAGCTTACTTTATTTTAAGTCAGCAAGCCGATCCGTATTTAGAGAAGAGCGAAACTAATCTAAGTACTGCCACGACTAAGCTTGAAGGCGCACAAAGAGAATATAACGAGTTTTTTGGCGGTGATCCTGAGGCTTTTGTTAATAATAAACGCAATATCCTCAATGGTGCTAAAACCAACCTTAAAAATATCAATGATGAGCGTGGATATCTAGACGGTAAGCTAAAAGAAATTTCGAAGCTTACCTATAATGAAAAGAACTGGGCTAAGTTTATGGATAGCCTTTCAACGATTGCAGAGAATAACAATATTAAAATTTATGCTATTCACAGCGATAGAAGAGAGCCTAGCATCAAACAAATTTTTCAGCCTGAGGCTTTGCTGGATATAGATGTGAAATTTGAAGGAGCATTTTCGAACGTCCTTAGGTATATCAACC
>CAURFS010000177.1:0-4106 GCA_963523845.1 uncultured Campylobacter sp.
TATTTTATACTTCACAACAAAACACAATAAACATGTTAGTAGTCCAATTAAAAAAACAACCAGTAACAATAGCATCAATATTTTAGGACTATCAATCATTACTTTCAACAAAAAATCATCTAAAGCCCAAAAAGACAATCCATACACAGCAATACTTAGAATAGTAAAGTTTATTATCTTAAATAAATTTGTATGGTGGTCGCTAGTATTTCTATATAATTTTAACGTTATTAAATCTAAAAAAATCTCAATAAGATTTTTATTTTTAGGTGCGCCTTTTGTTTCATCGGTAGATTTTACTTCTTTGCTATTTTCGCTATTTTTAGTTTTTGTATTTTCGAGACTAAATTCTAGTTCCAGCTCTTTACAGTATAGTTCTAAGCGGTGAAACAAGCTTGCGTCTAGCGCGTTGCCTTTATTGTTTAAAGTGTGTTTCATGAGTCTAAAACCGTCCCTAAAGTCATTTGTTATGCTTATGCATTTATCTATATTGTTAATGCTTTCATTGCTTACACTTTTATCCTTGATAAACTTTTTAAGCTCTTCGTATGTAAAATCTGTTTTTGCATTTACAAAATTTAAAGCGCCGTTAAAAATAATTGATGAGAAATTAACCGGCTTTTTGAAGTCCGCGTTATAAAAGTTAGCATTCTTTTCAAAATTTGTCTCACCAAAATCAGTAAAATCTTTAAATATGGCATTTTTAAAGTATGCATTATTCTTAAAAAGTATATTGTTAAATTTTACTTCTTTTATAAAAACAGCATCTGTAAAATACGCTTTTTCGCTAAATACTGTATTTGTAAAATTGGCTTTGTTTTCAAATTTTGTTTCTGTCAATATTGCTCTATTAAATTTGGTTCCATAAAATTGTGTTTCCTCTTTAAAGACTACTTTATTTAAATTTACTACATTATTAAATTGTACCCTCGTAAATTTTGTAATACCGCCAAATATAGTGCTGTTAAATTGGGTTTCGCCATTAAAGCTACATCTAGAGAATGATACGTCTTTGCCAAATTCTGCTTCGCTAAAATCAACAATACCGTTACCAAATTGTATTGGAGAGAAACTTACCGTATTCTTAAATTTTGCTTGGTAAAAATTTGCACTCACTATTTGTTGTTTTGCTTTAAAAAATGCATTTGAATGGAACTGTGTACATTCAAAATTTATCTTGCATCTTTTCAGCGCGCTAAATACAAAATTTTTAAGAAATCTATTTTGAGAAAAATTAACATCAAAATTTACATTTTCACATTTAAAATTATCTTCAAAGGTGCAATCAGTAAAATTAATATTTGAGTTATTCAAATAAATTCCCTTTTTAAATATATACCCATGAATTATATTTACATCATTATTTTCAATACAGTCATTAAAAATAATATCCGTGTTGATTTCTATTGATGTATCGGCTATTATAGAGTAGTTGAGGGGACACTTATCAAATAAAATTTTCGTTGTTGCATTTTTTATATAGTTTATAAAATTTATAGTAAAATACTCCGGATCTGGTAAATACCTGTCCCCAAGACGAGAGCCTAACGCTACTTGACTTAAAATATACCACTCATCCGCGATAAAAATTTTACCTTTTATCGCTTCAAAACCCCAACCATCTACAAGATATTTCAATTCTGGCTTGTTATTAAATTCCTCTTCACTCAAATCTCGCTTTGAGTCTAATAATTCTTTTATATCCACATTCATACCCAAACCCCATATTCAAACATAGATTTAAATTGATATTATATATAAAGAATATTAAAAAGCAACTTGAGAATTTATTATTTAATTATCGTATGATGGGTCAAAAATAAATACGGCAACCATTTTTTACTCATATTTCCTACACCGCTTTACTACGTGGATTTATCTAAAATTTAGCTTCAAATTTTAAAATTCTCTAAATTTAACCGAGCTAAAAGGAAGTAAAATATGAAAACCCACAAAGCTGCGCAAAACTCGCTCAATTTGGGCTTAAATTTAATACGAAATTTTAGTTGTTCAAGCGCATTAAAGCTCCTGCTTCCGTTTTTGGCGCTAGGCGCGCAAGCTCTGGAGCCAAAAATCGTAATGCAACCCGAGCCGATCCTAAAAAACGGTCTGTATTTCGTAGCGGACAGGCCCTATAGCGGGACGCTCAAGGTGCTGCATTATAGCGCCGAGGATCTCTACGACGTAAATTTTATGGGCGTCGTCTATCCCAGGCTAAAGCCGCTGCCGCCGACGCTTATCAGAGAGATCGACGTAAAGGACGGCACCGCGGTGCGCGAGCGCGATTACTTTGACGGCAGAGATAGGCCCTCAAACGAATATCCGCTAAAAAACGGTCTGTACGACGGCGTCGCAAAGAGCTACTACGCAGACGGCGGCGAGCTGAAGTCGCAGAGCGAATACAAAGCCGGCAAGCGCGAGGGCTTTTACAAGCTGTATTATCAAAAAAGCGGCAAGCTAAAGCAGCAGGGCGCGTATAAAAATGATAGGCGCGAGGGCGTTTTCACCGACTACTACGAAAGCGGCGAAGTAAGCGCGCGCCATCCGTATAAGGGCGGGCTGCGAGACGGCAAGGACGTAGATTATTACAAAAGCGGCAAAGTGCGCGGCGTGCGGAGCTACAAAGAGGGCAAGCGGCAAGGCGTAGAGAAATGGTATCACGCAAACGGCGCGCTAAGGCAGACCGGCGCATACAAGGATGACCGCAAACATGGCGTTTGGAAGTTGTTTTACGAGGATGGCAAGACGCGCGTAGTCGAAAATTTCAAAGACGGCGAGCGCGACGGCGCCGTGCGTGAATATTACCCAAGCGGCGCGCTGCAGGGCGAATACGAGTTCGAGCGCGGCAGGCAAACGGGCACGAGTAAGCAATACTACGCAAGCGGCGCGCTTGCGGCGAAGGTAATGTTCAGAGACGGGCGCAAACACGGGCTTTATGAAACATATCACGAAAACGGCGCGCGCAAGGCTAGAGTTACGTTCAAGGATGGCCTGGAGACGGGCACGGCGAAGCACTACTACGCAGACGGCAAGCTCGAAGCCGAGGGCGAGTTTGAGCGCGGCAGGCTCGTGCGCGCCAAAAAATACGACGAAAGCGGCAAACTAATCGGCGACAAATCCGATAAAAACGGCCTAGCGAGGGAGTAAAGCGGGCTAAATTTTAAAATTTTAAGCGGGTTTGGAATTTTAAAAAGGCTTAAAATTTTGGGTAGGCGTGGTTTTGCGTTTTAACGACGCGGGTTTGCATTTTCAGTGCCCACGGCTTTGTGCTTTAAGTGAGCAAGATTTTGCGTTTTTAAGCGCGGCTTCACGTCTTAAATAAATTTAGCTTTACCTTTCGAGCTAGCGCGGTTTTTAATTTTATTAGGCGTAGCTCTATACTTTAAATAGACACGACTTCGCGTTTCGAGCGAGTGCGGCTTTTGTATTTTTGGGGTGCGGCTTTGAATTTTATTGAGTATGTCTTCGAATTTTAAGCGAACGTGGTTTACACTTTTGATTTGGCGTGCATGCCGCGCGACGAGTGCCGCCTTAACGGACTAATTTTATGTTTGTGAAGTGATGTGCTGCGTTTAAACGAGCAAAATTCTACGCCTGGCGGCTTTATACAGCGCGATACGGCTCGGCGCTTTAATTGACTAAGTCTCGTGCAGCGCAGCTCGCCACGTGATTTGAACTGATGCGGTTAAAATTCCGTGCCATATTTTGA
Source organism: uncultured Campylobacter sp. (assembly GCA_963523845.1). Lineage (GTDB taxonomy): Bacteria > Campylobacterota > Campylobacteria > Campylobacterales > Campylobacteraceae > Campylobacter_B. Next base: position 3,710 of record CAURFS010000177.1, read on the forward strand.
CGCACATAGTGTGCGGGTGCGTCCGACGCGGCATAGCTTGGCTTTCCCGCGTAACGAGCTAGCTTTGGCGGACAAATTTTTAAAATTTAAAGCGGAATTCCAAGCCGAAACGACGCTAAAATTTTAACCATCGAAAGAGTAAATTCGACGATCAAATTTTGTTAAATTTAGCCCACGACTCACAAGCCGCGCTATTAGGGCGTAAATTTCAAACCCGCCACGCCCTGCCTTTAATGCAGCAAATTTAATCTAGCTGATATTTTAAAATTTGCCGACCGCTTTACTAAACAAAATTTTACGAATAGGGGATGGGTGAACAAGGCAGGAAGGCAGAGAGTGCCTCTGTATATAATTACGGAAGCAAAGAATGCGCTGCTTATTTCGGTATGAAAATTTC
>CAURFS010000178.1:0-4099 GCA_963523845.1 uncultured Campylobacter sp.
AATTTGCTCTTTTTCACCGCGCCTTTTATGATCGAAATTTGCGCGTGCACCCCCATATTTTTATACTCGCCGCACTCCTTACGAAAGAAGCGGATGTGAGTATTTTTGCGCACTAGATCCGAGCACTTGCGCCCTAGCGAGTATTCGTGAAATTTAATATCCAGCGCAGAGTAATCGCTCTGGCTCATAAACTCCTCTATCTCGCCTTTTAGCTCTGCAGTTACCTCCTCGTCGCCGTCGAGATTGAGCACCCATTCGTTGCTACATAGCGAAAACGCGTAGTTTTTCTGCGCCCCCTCGCCCTGCCAGTCGCGGTGGTAAATTTTATCGGTAAATTTACGCGCGATTTGCAGCGTGGCGTCGGTGCTGCCGCTATCGACGATTATGATCTCGGCAAAATCCGCCACGCTACGCAGCATACGCTCGATGTGGCGCTCCTCATTCATCACTATCGCATAAACGGATGCTTTAATCATAGTTTGTTCCTTATCCTCGTAAATTTCAGCCAAAAATCAAAAAACCCCTCCGTACCCAAAATGCCGATACGCTTTACGGCGTATTTGTCGTCGCCCGCCTCGTAAAGTCCGCGCTTGACGACCACCGCGCCTTTGAAATTTGATCTGGCGATATTTAAAATTTCGTCGTTAAATTTACCGTACGGGTAGGCAAACACCTCGCACGGCCGCCCGCAAATACGCGCTACGCGAGCCTTGGACGCGATGATCTCATCTGCGGCAAGCTTGGGATCGCTCGCGTAGGTAAGGTCTAAATTTACGTGGTGCATCGTATGCGCGCCGAACTCCACCAGCCCGCTTGCCTGCATTTTTAAAATTTGCTCCTCGCTTAGCATCCGCGCGAGATGAGCGGTGTTGGCGCGCTCCCAGTCGTTTTGCACGGCGTCCGGCACCAAAAATATGCTCGCTTTGAAATCGTATTTTTTTAAAATTTCAAAGGCGCTAGTAAAATTATTTTCAAACCCGTCGTCGAAAGTGATGCAAACCGCCTTTTTAGGCAGCCGCTCTAGCGCGATAAGCTCGCTAAATTTAAAGCTTTTAAAGCCATTTTTCGCAAGCCACGCGATCTGCCTTTCAAAATCAGCAGGTCTTAGACGCCATTTGTCGAATTTATCGCCCTTGTGCTCCTCTACGCTATGATACATCAGCACCCGCGCCTTATGCCAGCCCTGCGGGATCCGCCACCAGTTATACCGCAGCGAAACGCCCACCGCGGCGGCAAAGATCAGAAAGGCTACAAAATAAATCATCTGAATTTCTCTCCGTTTTTATATACGAACTCGCGCCATTCGTAAGGCTCGCTATAAAAATCGCCCCGCTCTTTTTTATCTCTTCCGTTTGGTGCGTCGTGACGTTCGCCGCCGCTCTCGCTGCATTTTTCATCAGAAATTTCACCGCAGGCATCTGCGCCAAAGCTCTCTTCAAAGATCGTCTCAAGCATAAATTTTGCCACTCGGGCGGCGTTTGCGATCTTTAGCGTCTTAGCTCTGCCGCACCGCGCGATATTTACGTATTCGCCGCTAGTAAGAAGGCATTTTATCTTTGAAAAGCAATCCGCAGGATCATCAAAATAAACTATCTCCGAGCCATCCTCGTAAAGCCGCTCAAACCCCGCGATCTTGGGGCTAAAAGTGCAGACACCGCATCCTAAAAACTGTGCCATGCGGTCGCTCGCGCCGAGCAATTTATGAGCGCGCGCGCACTCAAGTTCGTCGTCGCGATTAAAATTTATCGCGATCTTCGCAGCCGCGATCTCGCGATGAAATTTATCTCCGAATACGGCAGGCGCGCCGAGGCTCGCAAAAATTTTAAGCCGCAGCCCCTCTTTTTCGCAAAAATCGCGCAGCAAAAGCGCAAATTTATACCTCACGTCCTCTTGATAATCGCGCGCTATGTAGATCACGTCGGTCGTTTTAGCAGTGTCTAGTCGTCTATCAAACGCCGCGTCGGAGATATTTGGGAAAAAGGCGAATTTCGCGCCGTATCTCGCCGAAAGATCGCGCAGCTTCAGTGCATTCGCCCAAAAAAACACGTCGATGAAGCTTAGCTTTTCGAAAAATTCCCGTTTTTCTTGTAGGTGATCGACGTACCAGATCGCGATTTTGATCTTAGGAAGCGCCGATTTTATCGCTTGCAGCGTGTTAAGACTAATTTTTTCGCCCTTACCGATTAGAAGTAGATCGGCGCCGATGTTTTCGCAGATACGCACGAGCTTGGCATTCATCTTCTCTAGCCCGCTGTTTTTCAGCCCGCAAAAGCGTAGGCTCCGCTCCCAATCGCGGTAGCTAAAATCATAGACGAAGTGCCCGCCGCGGATGAGCCCGTGGCTGATTTTGCGCTCCATGCCGTAGAAAAAACTGCCGTCGTCGTATTCGTTGAAAATGCCGCAATGCACGATCTTTAGGCTTCGCATAACAGCTCCTCGTAGTAATTTTTAAGCGAGCTAATATAATTTTGCAGCGTCAAAGTTTGCTTAAAGCCGGCGTGTTTTTGCGCGAAAGCCTGGACGTATTCGCCGTAAGTGCGGTAAATTTCATCGATTTTAGCGCCCAGATCCGCCGCCTCGCATAAAAACTCCTCGCTTAAAATTTCCGAAATTCCGCCCACGCGGGTAGATATCAGCACGGGCGAATAAAAAATACCTTCGATCAAAATCACCGGAAAGCCCTCCTTGCGCGAGCTGATGACGTGCAGGTGCGATGCGCTCAGAGCTGCCGCAACGTCGTCGCAAAAGCCGCACAGCCGCACGCGGTCCTGCAAATTTAGCGAATCGATTAAATTTTGCAAATTTTGCCTCTCGCCGCCTTGGCCGTAAATTTTAAGCTCGAAATCAAATTTTAGCTCGCTTGCGGCGCGAATCAAAAGATCAAAACCCTTGATCTTATCGAGCCTGCCGACTGCAACGATACTAAATTTAAAATTTCCTGCCGCCGCGTTTGCGCCCTGTTGCGATACGAATACGCTGCTAGTCTTATTTTGCGATGCGTCCGCATCCAAAGCCCTATCTTGCGACACGCGCGCCCCGCCAGGCGTATCTTGCGATCCAAATGCAACGCCAACCATATTTTGCGACGCACCCGCAGTGCTAGCCGAGTCGCCGCGCGCATTCTTTATTTCCTTGAGCGCTTCGTTTGCGGCGCCCTCCGTATCCTTGCAGCGCGCGAGAATTTCATGATTTACAAACTCCCGCCGCGGTTCTATGCCGAAATATATCACCTTCGCGGCGTGATTTATCGTAGTCGCGACCTTGCGCGAGGCTGCGATGACGTTTCGCACGCGATCGAAAACGGGCGCTTTGCGGTCGTTGTGCTTGGTCGCAACGAGCTTAAGATTTAAAAATTTTTCGACCACGAAGCCAATCTGCGCGGCTTTGGCGCCGTGAGAATGTAAAATTTCAAATCCGCCCGAGCGTAAAAACCGATAAATTTCAGCGAACAAAAACGGATTGTAGCGCTTGTCGCGGCTTTTGTATTCATAAATTTGCACGCGAGCATCCAGACGCTGCAAAAACTCGCATCTATCGGGCACGATTAGCGCCGCCTGCTCGCTTTTGCAAAGCTCATTTAGCGAGTCGATCACGATCTTTTCAACGCCGCCGTAAAATCTGGAGCAGCAAAGATAGGCGATTTTCATCTATTTCTGCCCTTCTTCATCTTCAAAATGAAGCTAAAAAGCCCCTGCCTACCGCTAACCATGATGCGCGGAATTTCAAAATTTGAGTAGTGAGGGCGCAACACGTCGTTTTGCGTCGTAACGGCGCAGCTGAAGCCCGCCTCGCGCGCGCAGCGCACGCTAATCTCGTCGTAAAAGCCGAACGGATAGGCAAAGGCGCTGCAAGCAATGCCAAATTTAGCCTCTATTTCGCGCTTTGATTCGCTCATCTGACGCAGCTGCTCTGCCGCGTCCAAGCTAGGCAAGTTTGCGTGATCGAGCGTATGCGAGCCGATCTCGATAAGCCCGCTTTGCAAAAGCTCGTGGACCTCCTCGTCGCTTAGCATCTGCTCGCGATTTAGCTCGTCGCTTGATTTTTTCAGATCCTTATCGGTCGCCCAATCCCCGTCAAAGCGCCGGTTCAAGATGAAAAT
>CAURFS010000179.1:0-4074 GCA_963523845.1 uncultured Campylobacter sp.
CCGAATTTAGCGCAGAAAAAGAGGTTAAATTCCGGCGCTAAATCGGAATTTAACCAAAAAATTTCAGGATTTAATTGACCTCGGTGATCGGGATAGATTTGTATTTGCTAAACTCCACTATACCCTCACCTTTTTTGAAGTGGATGCTCACTCCGTCCTTGTTCTCCATATAGATGCCGTCGGCGGCGCGCTCGCGCTTGAGGTCGTAGCTTTTGCCGCTATCGTCCTTTAACACGGCGGTATTGAAATCGTCGTTTGAGCTAAGCGAAAGCTTTTTGCCCTTGTCATCGACGAAATAGAAGGTCTTTGCGTTCTCTTGAGTTATGGTTTTTTCGCTCTGTGCTTGCTTATTCATAGCACTATCCGGGGATTGGCGGAGCTGGTTTGAGCCGCATCCTAGCAAAACTAACGCCAAAGCGGCGCACGATAGAACTTTAAACATATTTTTCCTTTAAATTTAGGTTACACTCGTTGATGAGTGATTTTCGGATATCCCAAAGCCTTTGAGAGAGATCCACTTTGTAGCTTTGCGGATGGACGTTGCGAAGGTGCTCGAGCCAAAATTTGCTCTTTTGCTCCTTACTAAAACGCGCGATCTCGCTTACCGTGCGGCGCACGCCTACGAATTTGCCCTCCTTGAAAACGGGACGTAAGAGCTTATGCGCGCTGAAATTCGTTAAAATTTTACGCTTGTAGGTATAAAGCGGATGGAAAATTTCAAGCGGCGCGCTCTCGTCTATGCTCTCTCCATCAAGCGTGATCAGATCGGCAAGCGCCATGCCATTATCCTTGTCGTAGAGTCTAAAGACCTGCTTGTAGCCGGGATTATTGATCTTGCGCGGATCGTTTGAAATTTTGATCTTAGCTATGATCTCGCCATCTTTTTCGATACCGCTTAGCTTATACACGCCGCCTAGACTTGAACTATCTCCGCCCGTAATAAGCCTCGTGCCGATCCCCCAGCTGTCGATTTTAGCGTCAAAAAGCTTAAGCTGATCGATCGCGTATTCGTCTAAATCATTCGACGCTGTGATCTTTGCGTTCTCAAAGCCTGCAGCGTTGAGCATCTTGCGCGCCTGCTTGGTTAGATACTCCAGATCGCCCGAATCTATGCGGATTCCAAGCGGCTCATGACCGTTTGCACGAAGCTCCTTAAAAACCTTGATCGCATTCGGCACGCCGCTTGCGAGAGTATCGTAGGTATCGACGAGCAAAAGCGTGCTGTTCGGATAAATTTTAGCGTAGGCGCGAAACGCCTCCAGCTCGCTATCAAAGCTCTGAATCCAAGAGTGCGAGTGGGTGCCGATCGCGGGCACGCCGAATTTCTTTGCGGCGAGCACGTTTGACGTGGCGCTGCAGCCGCCTATAATCGCAGCCTTTGCACCGTAGATACCGGCACTTTGCCCCTGAGCGCGGCGCAAGCCAAACTCCATCACCAAATCACCCTTGGCGCTAAAATTGATGCGCGAGCTTTTCGTAGCGATTAGAGTTTGAAAATTTATAGTATTTAGGATCGCAGTCTCGATGAGCTGCGCCTCCATAATGTTTGCCTTGACGCGAATTAGCGGCTCGTGCGGAAATACGATCTGCCCCTCATCCATCGCGTAAATTTCGCCGCTAAATTTAAAGCTTCTTAGAAATTCCAAGAATTCCGGTTTAAAGAAATTTAAACTTTTTAGATACGCGATGTCGTCCTCGCTAAATTTTAAGTTTTCGATATAATCCACAACCTCGTTTAAGCCGCAAAATATCGCGTAACCGCCGCCGCTTGGGTTTTTGCGATAAAAAACATCAAAAACCGCCGTCTGATCGGGCTTTGTAAAAAAATAGCCCTGCATCATGCTAAGCTGATAAAAATCGGTAAGTAAAGCCAAATCTTTCATTTACGCCTCTTAAATTTAATCTCGCCTCGTGCAGGAGCAAGGAATCATAGCTTTTTGGCTTCCAGGCTCTTTTTATAAGCCGCAGCGTCGAAGCCTTTGACGCGAGCGACACCGTCATCTACCGCAGCTTTTGCAACCGCCGTCGAGATCACGGCAAATACGCGCGGATCGAAAGGATTTGGGATAACGTAGTCTTTGCCGAATTTCAAGCTATCTTTGCCCAGCATCTTGCGGATTTCTGCAGGAACTTCTTCGCGAGCAAGATCCGCCATCGCACGAGCGGCAGCAATTTTCATATTTTCGGTGATCTTTTTGGCTCTTACGTCAAGCGCGCCGCGGAAGATATACGGAAAGCCCAAAACGTTATTGATCTGATTTGCAAAGTCGCTTCTGCCCGTGCCTACGATCGCGTCGCTTCTTACTTCCTCGACCTCGCTTGGATAGATTTCGGGTACCGGATTTGCAAGCGCAAAAATGATTGGATGCGGCGCCATAGTCTTTACCATCTCTTTGGTTAAAACGCCGGGCTTACTAAGTCCTAAAAACATATCCGCGCCTTTCATCGCATCCTCTAGCGTGCGATCTGCGGTGTCTAGGGCAAATTCTTTCTTTTGCTCGGTAAGATCGGTGCGGCCCTTGTGGATCACCCCTTTGGAATCGAGCATTATGATGTGTTTGGCGCCTAAATTTTGATACATCTTTGCACACGCTATGCCAGCAGCGCCCGAGCCGCTAACTACGATCTTCATATCCTCGATCTTTTTGCCGCTGATGAGGGCTGCATTGATTAGCCCTGCGCCCGTAATCATAGCGGTGCCATGTTGATCGTCGTGCATGACGGGGATATCGACGGATTTTTGTAGCTCGCGCTCGATCTCGAAGCACTCGGGAGCTTTAATATCCTCTAAATTTATACCGCCGAACGTAGGCGCAAGCGCTTTGCAAATTTCAATTATCTTTTTAGGATCTTTTTCGTCAATCTCGATATCGAAGGCATCTACGCCGCCGAATTTTTTAAACAAAACCGCCTTGCCCTCCATTACAGGCTTTCCGGCGATCGCGCCGATATCTCCGAGGCCTAAAACCGCCGTGCCGTTAGTGATGACGGCTACAAGATTGGCTTTATTCGTATATTTAAACGCGGCTTCGTGATCATTCTCGATCACCTTGCAAGGCTCTGCGACGCCCGGCGTATATGCAAGCGCCAAATCCTCCGCCGTAGCGCACGGGGTTTTTACATTCGTTCCGATTTTACCACCTATGTGGTACTTCAAAGCTGCTTCAACGTTTACTTTAGCCATTTTATAATCCTTTTTTGATTAAATTTGAAATTCTCGTTTTAACTTCGTCGCTTCCTAAAATTTCACAAATTTCAAAAATCGACGGACTTACGCTTCCTCCCGTGATCGCAACGCGCAGCGGCTGAGCAAGATCCTTTAGCTTGGCGCCGTTTGCGTCCAAAAACTCCATCGTCCTTTCCTCGCACTCCTTTGCGTTTAAATTTGCGCTTAGAGTATCCGCAAATTTTGCGAGTAAGCTTAGCGAACTTTCGGTTACAAATTTCTTATACGCCTTCTCATCGTAGCAGCTCGGGCGATTTAGAAGAGCTTTAATGCCCTCGGCCATCTCCACTAGCGTCTTTGCGCGCTGTTTGTACTGCTGGGCGATGAGATGTTTTTTCGCGTGCGAGCGGATATCGACGCCGAATTCCACAAGCTGCATGGCAAGCTCATCGTCGTCAGAGTTTTTAATATAATGCGCGTTTAGCCACTCAAGCTTGGTTTGATTGAAAGTGCTAGCGCTCTTGCTGATATGGTTAGGGTCAAAGTATCGCTTCATCTCCTCCATGCTAAAAATTTCATCATCCCCGTGGCTCCAGCCCAGGCGCACTAAAAAATTTAGCAGAGCCTGCGGCAGATAGCCCATGCGCTTATACTCCATCACGTCGGTAGCGCCGTGGCGTTTACTTAGCTTGCTGCCGTCGGCGCCGTTGATCATCGCGACGTGGTAAAATTTCGGGATTTTAAAGCCTAGCGCATTATACAGCACGATCTGCTTCGGGGTGTTGCTTAGATGATCGTCGCCGCGGATCACGTCCGTGACGCCCATCAGCGCGTCGTCGATCACGACCGTGAAGTTATACGTAGGCGTGCCGTCGGAACGCGCGATGATGAAATCGTCCAGAATATCG
>CAURFS010000180.1:0-4048 GCA_963523845.1 uncultured Campylobacter sp.
GGATTGAGCGGATCGGTGGCGACGAGCTTGTAGTCGTAGTTGATGTTTTCTTTGGCGAGCTGAATTTTATAAATTTCGCGCGTTATGTAGGTCGAGGACATCAGCCTCGGATCGAAAAAATCCTCACTCAGAAGCTTTTTTTCCTTAAGTTCGTTTATTAGCGGGCGCTGCACGGTCGAGACGTAATCGCGCACCGCATTCATCGTATCTAGGATATAAAACGCCTCGCGCCTCGTGTCTTTTAGCGCAAGCTCGCGGTAGAAGTTAAAAACCAAAGCCGTAATTACGATATATAGCAGCACGAAAAGCGCTACGATAAATTTAAATTTATACTTCAAAGAGATACCCCACCGCATATAAATTTTTGATCACGTCCTTGCCTATCTTGCGGCGTAGCTCTTTGACGATCGCCTTGATCGCCTCCTTGCTAGGCTGCTCGAACTCCCACATGTAGTCGAATAGCTGCTCGTAGGTTACGGTTTGATTTTTGCGCGCTAAGAAGTACTCCAAAAGCTTGCTCTCGCTTTTGGAAAGATGACAGGCGCTGTCTTTGACGTAGATGATCTTTTTGGCAAAATCATACTTCAGCTCACTGCTTATGCTAAATATCGGCGCGTGATTTATCAGCTCCGCTGCGACGTCTTGCAGTGCCTTTATAAAGGCATTTTTGTCGTACGGCTTAGGCAGATATCTAGTGATCTTAAGCTCCACCGCCCGCCACAGATACTCCTGCTCGGTGTGGCTCGAAAGTATCACGATCGGCACTGAGATACCAGCAGCACGGATCTTTTTAACGACCTCTAGCCCGTCCATATGCGGCACGCCGATATCAAAAACCAGCGCGTCGTACGAACCGCTCATCGCTTCATCGAGCGCCTCCAGCCCGTCCTTAACCCCCACTACTTCGCCGAAAAACAGCTGTAGCGATTCGGTTATATTTTTTAAAATCCCAGGCTCATCCTCTAGACAAAGAACCCTTTTATTGGATAAAACGTCCAATAATTCGTAATCTTGCATTCTCTATCCGCCTCCAAGCTTAGCGCATTTCATTCTTAATCGTCTCTTAAAATATAACTTGCTTAAATTATATAAATTTAGCATTAAACTAACGTTAAAAAATATACCAAAGCGGTTTGCACGCCAATTTAGACCTCAAACCGCATATGTGCGAGCTTTACGCCTGCATAAGTTGGATAAAAATATCACAAGAACATAAAAAGGCGGGGCGATAAGCTTGATATTAAATTTTACCGCCTCGCAGGCGGCATATGAAAGGCGGTAAAATTCTATTTTAGAGGGGCTTACATATGCATTTTGTAGACGAAAGGCAATTAAAACATAAAATCTCAGCTCCGCAGCTCGGCGGAATAGAATTTAAAATTTAGCCCAAGCCGGGCATGCTAAAGTTAATGCGAATGCTCCATCTTTGAGTGATCCATGCCGCCGTGATCCATGTTCTCCATCGAGCCATGATTCATATGCGAATGATCCATCCCCTCCATCGAACCCATATCGTGGCTCATGCCGCTCATCGAGCCATGATCCATCATAGAATGATCCATGCCGCTCATACCTGGATCGGTCATTCCAAAAATCATCGCGACGTGTCCTAGCACCAAAAATACAATCAGCGCCAAGAAATGAAATTTAAGCCTAGTCCTAAATTCCGCTCCTTTTGCGATAACTCCGAGCTCCAAAAGTAGCAGCACCAGCGCAGGCAGTGCCGCCGCTACGTATGCCGCCAAAGCTAAGGTGTCCGCAGCGCCACGCAAATGAATGACGGGCAAAATTTTAACCGCTACGTAAATAATTAATATCGTAAAATAAGCGCCAAGAATGATGCTAAGGCATTTATTGATTTTTAGCGCCAAAGAGCCCTCCTGCGCGCGGTATAAGCTAAAAAATTCGCTCGCTACTATCGCTTCTGCTAAGCCCATCGGCACCGCCATAAATAAAATCAAATTCCACGGCTGATTTGCCATCAAAAGCTCCATGTAATTCGTCATTGCCATATTTTCTCCTTATTTTGGTTTAAAGGGCGCAATTCTAGCGGCTTTCGGTAAAAAATTTTAAAACGATAGATAGATTAGACGCGCCTTTAATCTTATCTTTCCGTAAAACGATTTGGGCTGCGTCTTAAAACTCGCTCACAAATATTAAATTTATCTCGCCTCGCACGCCGCCTCTTCGTATCTAACACGAAATTTAGAAAATTTATATTTGCAGATGCAGATACATTAAATTTATCCGAAACGCTTTAAATTCCTTAAAATTTCAGTTTTGTAAAGATAAAATTACGAAATTTTTTAAAAGGATTTAGAATGAAAAATGTCCTATTGTTTGTCTGCGCGGCGCTGATTATATGCGGCTGTTCTAACTCGGAGCATCCAGAGCCCGGCGTTTCGCATTGCAGCGAGCCTAAAATGGATGAAGCATCGCATCAAATGATTCAAATTTGCGGCGAAAGCGAGGATCCGCAAATCGAAAATATGCAGTGCAACGAAAACGGACTTTGCTTCGGCACCGCAAAAATCAGATAGCCGAAGCGTCTCGCGGGCACCAGCGCTAAATTTAACTATTTTAGAGCCAAAACCGAACGCCCGCAAAGTGGTCTAAATCGCGCTTTAAAATTTCGCCCGCAATTTAAATTTAGACCCGCTTCACGCGCTGATGCATTTTATCTATCTTGTTTTTAGCTGCGCCCGCTGATTGATCGAGCTGCTCTTGGCGCAATAAAATTTTAAAATTTCATCGCCAAGCACGGCGCATAATTAGGATTTAAAAGTAAGCGCGGCTCAAATTTTATAAGTTTAAAATTTTAAAGCGGCATGCAATTTGAAATTTTACGCCTCTCAAATACTAGCCGGTGCGAAATTTCGCGCAAGCTTAAAATCCGCGCCAGGCAATTTTGTGCCGCTGCAAAATTTCTAGATCACAACTCCGCTCAATAGAATTTTTTTGGCAGTGCAGATGGAGGCACAAAATCTGCGCCATCTAATCCTGCACGGATCACACCGCACAAATTTCTTATGCCGTGCACCCAAACACATAGCCTATCTCGCCACAAGATCGCTTACGAAATGGCGCAGTATCCTTAGTCGCATAGCGATCACAGCCTTACTCGCTGCGTGGTCGAGATCTACAGCTGTAGTGCAAAATGGCGCAAAATTCTTTGCCGTGCGGTAGGAGTTCTCAGAGCAAAAAAGGCGCGGTATCCTCTACCGACGGTGCGAGTTTATAATCTAACTCACGCCTTAGAATTCCGCCTCAAACTCATTGCTTAAAATTTCGTCTCAAAAAAATCGCGTATGAGAAATTCCGCTTTATCTTTACGGCTTAAAATTTCGTACGGATTACACCGAGCAAAATCTCGTCACTGCGCGACGCAAGCTTAAAATTTCAGCGTCGTGCTCGCCGCATATTAAATTCTGCTTCATTATTACGACTTAAATTCTATCACAAGCCTGTAGATTTAAAATTTTGTCTCAAGTGAGCTGTAAAATTTCCACCCTTGCCTAGGTGCATATCTCTCGGTGCCTGCGCCACTTCCAGCTTAGCGGCGACGCTATTCTTTGCCGATAGAAATTTCGCGCACAGAAAATAAAGCGCGCCTCTTGCATAATCGCAGCCTCTAGGAAATTTTAAGCGACCGCAAAATTTTAAAATTTAAAAGCAGCCTGCGATTAAGCCGATTTTTATAAATTTGGATTTACTTTGTAGCGGCGCAATCTGGCAAACAAGGCGCAACTATAAGTTACGCAGCTAGCTTTACGTCAGCTGCTTAAACATTTCGATCTGCTCCTTTGTAAGCTCGATCAAATCATCGTTTGCATATTTAAGCGATGTCTCTAGGCTTGCGATGAGCTCCTTACGGACGAAGCTCACGCTAAAAAGCGTCGCCCAAAATCGCGCTCCGCTGCCCGTACTCGGATCTTCTAAGACCGCTCTAATCGCAGCTACCGCAGCAGCATCGTCCACCGCACCTAGCACCTCGTCCACGAGTGGATATTCACCTGCGCCGTCACCATCGATTAGCGAGCGCAAACGC
>CAURFS010000181.1:0-4017 GCA_963523845.1 uncultured Campylobacter sp.
GGCTTTGTTCGTGCGTGGATCCTTCTCGTAGCCCTTTTTGGTAAAAATTTTAACGTCGATCACTACGCCTTCCATAGAGGCGGTCGCGTAGAGAGATTTATTTACCACATGTCCCGCCTTCTCGCCAAAAATTGCGCGTAAAAGCCTCTCCTCTGGGGTCGGTTTAACCTCACCCTTCGGAGTTACCTTGCCTACTAGGATCATGCCCGGTTTTACGTGAGTACCTATCTTTACGATACCGCTATCATCGAGGTGGGTAAGCTCCTCCTCTTTAATGTTAGGGATGTCGCGCGTGATCTCCTCCACGCCGTCTTTAAGCTCTCTAGCCTCGATCTCCTTTTCATAAACATGCACGCTGGTGTATTCGTCGGCACGAATCATCTTTTCGCTCATAACGACGGCATCCTCGTAATTGTAACCGTGCCACGGCATGAAAGCTATGAGAGCGTTTTTACCGATCGCAAGCTCGCCGCCGTCCATGCTAGGACCGTCGGCTATGATTTGACCCGCCTTTATCACGTCGCCTTTACGCACGATCGGGCGCTGTGAAAAGGTAGTGTTTTGGTTGGTGCGTAAATTTTTCTCCATCGAATAGTGATCGATAAACGGTCCCTTCTCGTCTTCGCCCAAAATGAATATGTTTTTATTATCGACCTTTTCTACGACGCCGTCGCGTTTAGCTTTGATAGCTTCCCACGAATCGCGCGCGATAATCGCTTCCATGCCCGTTCCAACGATAGGAGCGGTAGAGTGTAGAAGCGGCACGGCTTGGCGCTGCATGTTCGAGCCCATCAAGGCGCGGTTAGCATCGTCGTGTTCCAAAAACGGAATCAACGACGCCGCTACGCCCGCGACCATACCCGAGCAAAGGTCTATCAGCGAAATATCCTCGCGCTTGGCCATGATGTTTTCCCCGTCTTTTCTGACCTCCAAAAGCTCCTCTACGATATTACCCTCTTCGTCCAATTTGGCGGACGCAGGAGCGATTACGAGCCCCTCTTCTTGCGTAGCGGTAAGATAGACGATCTCGTCGGTGACCTTACCGTCTACGACCTTTTTATACGGGGCCTCGACGAAGCCTAGATCATTTACCTTCGCATAGGTTGCCAAGGTGTTAATAAGACCGATATTTTGACCCTCCGGGGTCTCGATAGGGCAAATTCTACCGTAGTGCGTAGGATGGACGTCGCGCACCTCAAAGCCGGCGCGCTCTTTAACTAGTCCGCCCTCGCCCAGCGCAGACAGACGGCGCTTATGCGTGACCTCGCTAAGCGGGTTGGTCTGATCCATAAACTGGCTTAGCTGGCCGCCGGTGAAAAATTCCATAAGAGTAGTGGTGATGATTTTAGGATTTACGAAATCATACGGCATAAGCTCGTCGAGGTTGCCGCTAATGCCAGTAAATTTATCCTTGATCGCCTTTTGAACCTTGATAAATCCAAGATGCATCTCGTTTGCCAAAAGCTCTCCGATTGAACGTATGCGGCGATTGCCGAGATTGTCGCGATCATCGATGAAGCCGTCGCCATTTTTAACTCTAATTAGATATTTTGCCGTCTTGATAATATCCTCGCTGGTTAGCACGGTTACGTACTCCGGCGCCTCAATACCCAGCTTGTGGTTCATCTTCATGCGACCGACTTTGGTTAGATCATAGCGCTCCGGGTTAAAAAACAGATCGTTTACGAAGCTCTTTGCCGCTTCTTTTACCACTGGCTCGCCCGGGCGCATTACTTTGTAAATTCTAATCGCAGCCAGATCGTTCTCGTCGTCTATGCCCTCGCTTTGCTGTAAGAGTTTAAGCGCGTCGGCGTCTTGAATGAAGGAATTTATGATCGAAGTATCCACGCCGCTAGCTAGGTCGTTGGCGATCGTAAATTTTTTCTCAGTATTGGCAATCTTGGCTAGCTTGCCCTCATCAAGCGCGGTTAGCGAATCAAAAAGTACTTCGCCGCTGTTTTTATCGACGATGGCGCCCGCTAGGTAGCGCTCGGCTAAAATTTCAGCCGGATACTCGATTAGCTTTAGTCCGTCCTCTGCTAACTTCTCCGCTTTTTTAGATGTTAGGCGCTTACTTGCTTGATGAAGCACTTCGCCCTTTTCGTTTATAATGTCGTAATCGAGCCTGCCCGCGTATTCTTTCGGATCGAAATCGGTCAGGAATTTTCCTTTTTTAATATAGATTGTCTTAATAGGATAAAATAATTTTATGATGTCTTGTTTTTTGTAACCGAGTGCGCGAAATAGGATCGTTATCGGAACCTTGCGCCTTTTATTTATGCGTACGTATAGTACGTCTTTTACGTCGTATTCAAAATACAGCCAGCTGCCGCGATCTGGTATTATTTGAGCGGTGTAGATAAGTTTATTTAGAACGGTTGGACTCTCTTCCTCTTTGAAGATTACGCCCGGGCTTCTGTGTAGCTGATTTACGACGACGCGCTCTACGCCGTTTATGATAAATGAAATTCTATCGGTCATTAGAGGAATGTCGCGAATAAATATATCTTGCTCTTTGATCTCTTTTACGCCGATTTTTTTGCCCGTCTTTTCATCGCGCTCATGCACGAGTAGGCGGAGCTTCATCTTTAAATTTACCGAATAAGTAAGCCCTCTTTCCATGCATTCTCTAATCGAATACTTTGGCTTTGAAATTTCGCTGCTTACATACTCGATGCTTAGTCTATTCTGTGCATCGTGGATAGGAAAAATGGCTTTTAAAACCTTCTCTATGCCGCTTTCTCCACCCGAGTTATCAAGATTTAAAAAATGATCAAAACTTTTCTTTTGTAGTTGTAATAAATTCGGAATTTCGATGTCTTTGGGAACCTTTGAAAAATCCACCCTAAGACGATTTCCTGAATATAGGCTGTTTAACATTCCACTACCTCGTAGTTGTATTTTAAAGAAAGAAGTGCCGCTGCGACGCACCGGCACACATTTGTATGCGAAATTTTAAAATTCCGCGATTTATTTGAGTTCGACTTTAGCGCCTGCTTCTTCAAGCTCTTTTTTAGCCTTCTCGGCGTCTTCTTTGTTAAGTCCCTCTTTAAGAACGGACGGAGTAGCCTCGGTAGCGTCTTTGGCTTCTTTTAAACCAAGGCCCGTTAAGGCGCGAACAACTTTAATTACGTTAATTTTCTTATCGCCCGCATCAAGCAATACGACATCAAATTCTGTTTTCTCTTCAGCCGCTGCCGCGCCTGCGCCGCCAGCACCTGCGCCGCCAGCCACCATAACCGGAGCTGCGCTTACGCCGAATTTTTCTTCGAATTCTTTAACTAACTCGCTAAGCTCTAGCACCGAAAGATTAGAGATATACTCTAAAACATCTTCTTTTGAAATTGCCATTTTATTCTCCTAAATTTTAATTAAGCGCTAGCTTCTTTTTTCTGCTTAAGCGCATTTAAGCCGATCGTAAAATTTTGAATCGGCGCATTCCATACTTGAAGCAACATCGCGATAAGCTCGTCTCTCGAAGGCATCTTCGAAAGCGCTCTAACCTTATCTACGCCGGCTACTTCCCCATCGATATGAGCAGTCTTGAGCTTAAAAATTTCATTTTTCTCTTCAAATTTAGCCGCTACTTTACATACAGAAAGCTGCTCGCCCCATAAGAAGATATTAGTATCTTTAAAGCTAAGTCCGTTTTTTTCGGCATTTTTTAATGCGATATTAGCTAGGGTATTTTTGATAACCCGAACCTTTACGCCCGCTTCGCGCGCGCTATTTCTAAGATCTTCAAGCTGCTTAACGCTAAGGCCTTTAAAATCGGAAATTACTATAGCTTCGCTAGCTTTGAAAGCCTCGCCAAGCTCCACTACTATCTTTGATTTTTCGTCTCTCGTCATTAGGTCTCCTTTCCGATCGGTGATTTCAAGCCAAGCGATCGAAATTTTAAAATTTCGATCAATTAAGTTAAAAACCTTGAGCTATCTCCAATCT
The DNA here is from genome assembly GCA_963523845.1 of uncultured Campylobacter sp. Taxonomy (GTDB): domain Bacteria; phylum Campylobacterota; class Campylobacteria; order Campylobacterales; family Campylobacteraceae; genus Campylobacter_B. Next base: position 3,946 of record CAURFS010000181.1, read on the forward strand.
AAGATAAAAATTTAAAATTTTATTTTAAATCGATTATTTCTTGATTATCCAGCGTAACCGCAGGACTCATAG
>CAURFS010000182.1:0-4010 GCA_963523845.1 uncultured Campylobacter sp.
ATGAAGAAATAAAATGCGCCATCTGGTTTTACGACACTAAGCCCTGGGATCGCGCCTATCGCGTCCGTGCCAAAATCGCGCCTGCGCTCGTATTCGCGCCGCATCGTCTCGATATAATCATCCGCCTCGCCGCGCAGTACCGGCATAGTGCCTGCCTGGACGATACTTGCTACGTTGCTGACGCTTTGACTTTGTAGGCTTATCATCGCTTTATTCAGCTCATCGATGGCACAGGCGGTGTAGCCGAAGCGCCAGCCGGGCATCGCGCCGCATTTGCTTAGCCCGTTGATCGTCACGGTGCGCCCAAACATATCCTCGCTGATGCTTGCTGCGGCTATGAAACTCTTGCCGAAGACGATTTTTTCGTAAATTTCATCGGCAATTACTAAAATATCCGTACCTTTTAGCACTTCCGCAAGCTCTTGCAGCTCCTGCCGCGAATATACGGTGCCTGCGGGGTTGCTCGGGTTGAAAAGGCACAGCGCCTTCGTGCGCGGCGTGATCGCGGCTTTGAGCTGCGAGGCGGTGATTTTATATCGGTTTTCCGCCTTTGTGTTTACGATGACGGGCTTGCTGCCGCAGAATTTTACGATTTCGGGGTAGGTGACCCAATAAGGCGCCGGTATTATAACCTCATCGCCTTCGTTTAGGATGCAGTTAAAGGCGTTAAATAGCGAGTGTTTGGCGCCTACGTTGGTGATGATCTGATCAGGCCTGTAGTTTAGAGCATTATCACGCTTTAGCTTCTGCGCGATTAAATTTAAAATTTCAGGCGTGCCGGCAACCGGCGTATATTTTCCGCAGCCTTTAGCCATAGCCTCTATGACAGCCCTTTTGGCGACCTCTGCGGTATCGAAATCAGGCTCGCCCGCACTTAGGATTACGACATCTTGCCCCTGGGCTTTCATCTGTTTGGCTTTAGTGCTGATTGCGATCGTTAGGCTTTCGCCGAGCTTGCTTACGCGACTTGAAAGTGTTAATTTCATTGATGCTCCTTAGATTGGTTTAGACAATTTAAAATTTGATTTTTGACGCTAAAAGCCCTGCCGCTACTTGGGTCTTGGTTATAGATATCATCGATTTTATAATCTCCTCCGCTACGGACGAGTTTGTAGATTATCGTCTGCGCGCCGTAGGGGCAGGTCTGAGTTACTACGACGGTATCGCGTTGTCCTAGCTCAAAGTCATATTTCGCATCGTCGCAGACATCTTGACCGCCGATTATCGGATCATAGTCCAAGCAGCCTACCTCGCCTTCGCCAGCAGATGCTTCATCTTGCATAATTACGGATTTGAAAGAAGCTGATAGGGCATTTTTGTGATCGCCGAAATAGGTATCCTTGATGTATAGACTTTTTACTAGGCTTATTCTGGCGTCGTCCGCGGAATTTTTCGCGCTATTAGCATCGCTGCCGCTTGCCGACAAAATCGCACAAATTATAAAAAATAGAGCTTTTTTCACCTTAAGCCTTTTATTTTAATGATTTCAGATACTCTTCGTAGAATTTATTTAGATCCTCGTCCATTGCGGCGATATCTTTTCTGCCGCTGCAGATGCACTCTTCCAAAATTTCGATACGCTTGATGAGATATTTGATAAGCTCCTGGCTAATATCGGGAATTTTATTATGCGCTAAAGGATCGCTCTCGCAGCTTCCTAAAATTCTAGCGGGCACGCCCACGGCGGTACAGTTTGGCTCGACGTCCTTTACGACGACGGAATTTGCGCCGATTTTGGAATTTTCGCCGATGATGATGTTACCTAGCACTTTGGCTCCCGCGCCTACTACGACGCCGTTTTGTAGCGTCGGATGGCGCTTGCCGTGCTCTAAGCTCACGCCGCCGAGAGTGACGCCCTGATAGATCAGACAGTTATCGCCGATGATCGCCGTTTCTCCGATGACAAGCCCCGTGGCGTGGTCGAAAAATACGCCCGAGCCGATCTGCGCGCCGGGGTTTATATCTACGGCGGTGATTATACGAGTAAGTCCGCTGATCGCGCGAGCTATAAGCTTAAAACCTCGCTCGTAGAAAAAGTGCGCGAAGCGGTAATTTATCAGCGCCCAGACGCCGGGATAGCAGAAAAATATCTCAAATACGCTGTTGCATGCGGGGTCTTGGCGCAAGGGCTCGGTGAAGTCCTGTTTTAAAATTTGCCAAAAACTCATTTGATCGTCTTTAGATAGCTGTTGTCGTTTAAAAACAGATATAGCTCGCCCAGGATATGCTTTTTCTCTTTATCTCCGATAAGATTTGATTTTTCGACGCGCTCATTTAGGCTTTCGCGGATATCTACTACGTCGTAGTCCATATCCTCCAAGATGTCGATAACCGATTGAGATTCGATAAAATCCTTGATCTCAAAGCCGCCGTCATCCTTTAAAATCACGGTTGCCTCTGTTGGGTGTGCAAAGAGGTTGTGGCTCATGCCAAGCACCTCCTGATAGGCTCCGACAAGGAAAAAGCCCAAAAAATACTCCTCTTTTTCAGGATCGAAATCGTGCAGAAAGAGCGGATTTTTTTGATTGTCGAATTCTATCTCGCCGTCGCTATCGCAGGTGATATCCCAGATTGACGCCGATAGCGTGGCGCGCTCGTCCAGCCTCTCTAACGGCATGATTGGGAAGTGCTGCTTGATGCCCCAAAAATCGGGCAAGCTTTGAAAGATCGAAAAATTTACCAAATAGCGCTCTTGAGCGTTGCCTAGGGAGTTTAAGAAATTGCTGTATTCTTGCTTGTTGCCTAAAATTCCATACGCCTTTCGCATTATTAGATGAACCAAAATTTCGCCGTTTGAGCGGTCGATCAGATCGACGTAGCCCAGATCAAATAGCGTAAGCACGCTCTCCATATGCGACATGGCGTCGTGCAGATACTCTAGCGCGTTGGAGGGCTTTAGAGTTTTATACAGATCGTATAGCTCGGCGACTACCGGCGGATTATCCTTTTTTAGGGCGAGCTTCTCTTCGGCGTATTCTTGGGTAAAAAGCTCCAAAATCGGCGCCACGAGCACCGCATGGCTGGCGGCTACGTATCTGCCGCTCTCGATAAAAATATCCGGCTCGGCCTCTTTTTTATCCTCTGCGATCGATTTTAGCAAAAAGACCACGTCGTTGGCGTATTCTTTTAGCGTATAGTTGCGGTTGGAGCTTTCTTTGGCTTGGGAGTATTCGATAGCGAGCCCTCCGCCTAAATTTATGGATTTTAAATTTTTCGCGCCCATTTTGCGAAGCTCGGTGTAGATATTGCCCGCCTCGATGAGGGCTTTTTTGAGCGGATGGATCTCTGTAATCTGTGAGCCGATATGAAAATGAATCATCGTAAACTGCTCGATGAGGTCGTTTTTCTTGAGTAAGTTTATCGCTTCTATAAGCTCGGTCGAGGTAAGGCCGAATTTGGAATTTATCCCGCCGCTTTTCGCCCACATGCCGCTTCCGGAGTTGTGCAGCCTGATGCGAAGCCCGATGAATGGCTTTGGCGCAAACCGCTCCTTAGCCGTTTCGATGATGGTTTCAAGCTCGTTTAACCCCTCGATCGTAAGCGTTACGTTATGCCCCATCTCTGCGGCGATGAAGCCGATATTTATAAGCTCCTTATCTTTAAAACCGTTTACGGTGATCGGCGCGCCGTATTTGTTATACGCCATCGCTAGCAGCAGTTCGGGCTTGCTGCCGGCCTCGAGTCCGTATCCGTAAGGCTCGCCGATATCGACTAAATTTCTAACGAAGCCGGGGAATTGATTTACCTTAAGCGGATAGACGGCGTGGAATTTTCCCTTGTAATCAAACTCCTTAATGGCTCGGTTAAAATTTGAGTAAATTTCGACGATCTGTTTTTTGATAAGGTGCGGGAAGCGCAGCAGTATTGGGCCTCGCACGCCGTCTGCGCGGATCTCTTTTATGATATCCACCAAAGGCTGCTTGAAATCGGAGTTTAGGCATAGCTTGCCGCCGTCTATCGTGAAGTTGGAATTTCCCCAAATATTTAGTCCGTAATCGTTCATACTCTAT
>CAURFS010000183.1:0-3981 GCA_963523845.1 uncultured Campylobacter sp.
TCATAAACTCATCGCGCGCCATTTTAATCGCGGTTTTATAGTCTTTTTTATGCGCGTAGGCATCGATTAGAAGCTCGCGCTTGTAGTCGTATTTTTTCAAAAGCTCGATTATTTTATCAAAGTCGTTTGAGTAGTAATAAATCGCTATCATATCGTCTAAGAATTTATTATCTCCTTTAGCTTCATACAGCGCTTCATCGATCTTAGCGACATCCAAATAGCGTTTATTCGCGCGATACACATCAGCTAGCAGCTCACACGCCATACCCTGGGCGCAGCCGTAGATGCGCCTGTGCGTCTCGATGATGCGGATCGCTCCGTCCGAATCATCGAGTTTATTTAGCAACACATCGCATAATCTGATGAGATTTTCGTCAGTTTTGTCTAGCTCATAGGCTTTTTCGAAGTAGGTTTTGGCTAAAGTAAAATTCTCCATCGCATAATATGTCGCCGCTAAGATCGCATAACTACGCGAAACCGGATCTACGGTGACTAGCTTAAGAGCAGCGGTATTGGCATTTAGATTATCTTTAATGCCTAAGTAGTAGCCGATTTTTACTCGCAGATACTCGGAGTCTGAGTTTAGGCTTTTTTCGCCGAGCTTTAAATAACGCGCCATATTTTTACGATCTTTGATCGCAAAAGCAGTCTTTAGCGCTTCTAGCAGATAAACGGACGAGCCCGTTTTATTGTATGCCTTTTCGTATAAAAACATCGAAGCTACGGGATCTTTATGCAGTAGCTCCAAAGCTGTAAGCAAATCGAAATTTAGCTCGGCGTCTTCTTGCGCTCGCATCGCATGGTTTAGCTTTTCTTTGGTTATACTTTTGGCGCTTACACCGCGATTTATCAAGCTCTTTTTAATTGCATCTTTTGCACCGTTTTTTGTGCCAATGCTGGAATTCTGATCAGACGCCTTTTTATCCGTAACGGACTGCTTCGCTGCTGCAGCATTCGTCCCACTCCCCGCACTTAGATACTGCGGCGCTAAAATCATTGCCGCGATTAAAATTCCGCTTAAAACCTTACCCCGATACATTCTTCCTCCAATTCTTTAGTATGCGTTTTAAAATATTCCCAAAACGGGAAGCTACGACACTGCTTCGGACGCAGCTCGTAAATCCCGCAGTTACGCTGCGTCTCGTCAAAAAACACGCACGCTAAGCCGCCTTCGAAGGGCTTTTCTTTTACGCTAAATTTAGCGCCTATTTTTTGTAAATAAATTTCTTTAAGGCTTGCAGGCGAAATTTTAAATTTTACCGCTAACGCCGCAATCTCGCTCTCATCTATCCAGATATAGCCGCTCTCTCCCGTGCAGCACTTGCCGCCGCAGCGCTCGCACGCGCTTGCATCGAAGCTGAAGCTGAACTCACTCATAATCCACGCTCGTTAAATCCGCGCTTTTGTAGATCGCTTGTGCTTGCTCGGTACGCCTTCCGTGCGCGCTAGCGTAGATCGGAAGGGCGATCTCACAGGGCGAGCGCGAGTTCTTACGAGCCTGCAAAAGCGCGAGCTTAGCGGGCTTTGAAATGTCGGGATAGACAAAACCAAGCCTCGTCAAATTTAGCCTAAACTCGCCCAAAAGCTCGCAAATTTTAGCTAGCTTGCCCGCCTCGTAGCAAAAAATAAGCGTACCGCCAGGCTTGAGATGAGCGTTCGCAGATCGCACGAAATCCCGTAGGCTAAGGCTTGCTGCGCTCTTACTAAGCGCCATATGAGGCTCTTTGCTAAGCGAAATGCGCTCTCGATAAAAGGGCGGATTTGAGACGATAAAGTCAAAACGCTTTTTGCTTTTAAACTCCGCGAAATCCGCGTGCAAAATCTCGGCAGGCAGATCGTTTTGCAAAGAATTTAACCTTAAGATTTCCAAATTTCGCTCTTGAATTTCTAGCAAGCTTAGATTAATGCTCTCAAAATCGCGTTTTAGCAAAAGCCCTAAAATTCCACATCCTGCGCCCACATCCAGCACGTCGCCGTATATCGCTCGCGGATTTAGCGCGCTTTTTAAACTACGCTCATCGCAAACTGCAAACCCGCCGTCACACAAGCGCTCCGCAGCAAAATCCGCGCGCGCTTTGGCGTCTTTAAATTTGCTCGCAAAATCTTTATCGTGCGTATTTTTAGATTCTAAAGGCTGCGCGATTTGCTCGTCACAAAATTTAAAATTTTCACCGCTTGCAATGTCAGGCTTTAAAGCATGCCAGGCTTCGTCGTTTTGAAAATCGGAATTTTTATAGCGCTCGCTTTGAAATTTCTCCTGAAATTCCGCTTGAAATTTCATTTTAAATTCCGCCTTAAGTTCAGCACAGCCCTTACTTCCAAAATCGCGATCATTCCTCGCGCTATGGCTAGCGGCATACGACTCTTCTTTGCTAAAAGCGCAATCCTCGGCGCAAAATTTCGCCTCACCGCCTGCGCAATCCGAAGCACAAAACTGCGCATTAAAGCTCCTATCTGTCGCGCCTTTAAAGTCCGCACCGCAGCCCAGCGCCCAAGAGTTATTTTGTGACGCTACGTCAGCTTTACGCACGCCTGAGCTTCTTATAAAATTCCACAAAAAAATCGTATCGCTCGTATAGCGATAACCTTTTTTTGGCTGATAAAGCCTCATCTGCGGATATTTTTGATGATGGTATGGGCGTGATTTATCGCCACTACGATCGATCCGCCGCTTCTGCTGATAAGATCTCCGCCCACGTAAAGCCCGCTAGTGGCAGTCTGGAGATTTTCATCCACGATCGGCACGCCGTTTTCATCGTAAGCGATGCCGCATTTTTTAAGAAAATCAATCGGGCTCGTGCCGCCGATCGCATAGATCACGCGGTCAAATACGAGCTCGGTACCATCATCAAATTTCACCAGCACCTTGCCGTTTTCATTCTCAAGAGCCTCTATATCGATGCCTAAACGCAAGATAATGTTGCCGTATTTGGTCTCGCGCATTACGTCGCTTTCGTTCGTCTCGTTTAGGCGGGTAAATTTAGACTTGCGATAGCAAAGCGTCACGACATTGGTTTTACACAGCGCTATAGCGTATTCCGCAGCTGAGTTACCACCTCCGACGACTAGAATTTTTTCATTGATCGTGCATTTATCGAGATTGAAATTTACCCGTTGCGTGATCGAAGGCGGAATTTTATAAGCGGGCTTATTGGGCTTGCCCATCCTGCCAATTGCGATGATGACATTGCGCGCGCGGTATCCAGCCGAGCTAGTCGTGATATAAAACTCATCTGCGTGCTTTTCGATCTTTTCGACCTCACTTTTGAAATTCGTATCGATTTCGTCGCTATCTAAGAGCTCATCGAAATAATTTAGCACGCTCTCTTTTGTGCCGGTTTCAAACGAAATAGAGCCGCGCGTCTCGCTGTCAAAGCCCTTATATTCTTTATCGACGCGCTTTTTATCTTTGTAAAACTGCCTAATCGTTTGAGAGTGGTTGTCGCCTTTTTCGAGCAGAAGCACATGCGCGAGCCCGTTTCTTTTGGCTTCTACTACGGAAGCGATGCCGCAAGGACCGCCGCCGATCACCGCCAAGTCGTAAACGTCTATCATAAATTTCCTTTAATCTTTTAAATTTCATACAAAATTATAGTAAAAATTCCATTAAAATCAGTGGAATTTCCTAGCAATTTCGTAGCTTTAATTTAAAATTTTAACGCTTTAAGATGCTTGCTTGGCTAAATTTAAAAAGACATAATTTTCTCCGTTTAAATTTTAAATTCCAAGACGCCAATCCGTTTATAAAAGCTCATGCGGCAGAGCGACAAAAGCGGCAGCAAAAGCAGTAAATTTTAAAATTTCACTTTGCCGAAATGGAATTTTGCGAGCTAAGATAAAGCGGCAAGGGCGGTGAAATTTTAAAATTTCACCGCCCGGGTAGGAGGTTTTTAGTAGAAGCTTTAAGGCTAGTTAAAATTTAGCGTATACTTTATGCTAAAGTTAAATTCCATATCTTTCTCGACCTTTGGAAAGCTACCT
>CAURFS010000184.1:0-3968 GCA_963523845.1 uncultured Campylobacter sp.
GCGCTACGGCGCTTGATTACGCCTACGAGATACACTCTCAAGTGGGTTTAAAAGCAACCGAGGCCTTTATAAACCGCGTCAAGGTGCCGCTATTAACGGAGCTTAAAAACGGAGATATCGTTCATATCATCACCGGAAGCGAGCCACACTACCGCTGCAGTTGGCTAAGCTCTGTAAAAACCGGCAAGGCGCGCGCGACGATAAAGGCGTTTTGCAAACAAAAGATCAGAGATATAAATTTTGAAGTAGCAATTAAAATTTTATGCGCGATCTTTACGACGAGCAAGGAGAGCATTCTAAGCTGGCTTGAAAAAGAAAATTTAAGCAAAAAGATCGGCAAAGCTGCTTACGACTCAGTATTTTTAAAAGATGTCGTAAACGCGCTGAAAAAATACCCGCTCAAAGAGAAATTTTTCAATATGAAATTTCGCAGCAGGTATGAGATCGAGAAGCAAAAATTTGACAACATAGTGGTGTATTCAAATTTTAAAATCGACGAGGTTGAGTTTGATTACTGCTGCAACCCAAAGCGTGGCGACGACATCATCGGCTTTCGCAACGGACATGGCGTAACGGTGCATCATAAGCTGTGCGAACGCGCAAGCGAGTTAATCAAAACCGATGAGATGATCTTCGTAAAATGGACGCGCAATGCGCCGCACCGCTATAAGATCATATTAAATTTAGAAAACAAGCGCGGCTCGCTGGCGACGTTTTTGAACTATTTAGTCAAGCTCGAGGTCGATCTAGTATCGATAAGCCTTAACGAAAATAGCGAAACGACGTCGGATTATTTTGAGATCATCATCGAGCTAAACGAAAATTTAGACTCCACAGAGATTAAAGATAAACTCAAAAACCGCTTTAAAATCGTGGATTTCGTATCACTTACGGACGTATATAAAAACTAAATAAGGGAGAGCAAATGGCTGACATTCAAGGCATTATGGAAAATTTTAAGCGCGGCGTCGCGGAGATCATCGGCGAAGAGCAGATTGAGGCACTGATTAGGCGCTATTACGACAGCGGCGAGGTCTTTTACGTCAAAATCGGCATGGATCCCACTGCTGCAGATCTGCACCTAGGACACGCCGTCGTATTAAATAAACTTGCGTTTTTACAAAACCACGGCGCGATCGTGCAATTTCTAATCGGCGATTTTACCGCTCAAATCGGCGATCCTACGGGCAAGAGCGAGACTCGCAAAAAGCTAGCGCGCGAAGTCGTGCTGCAAAACGCCAAAACCTACGAGCAGCAGGTCTTTAAAATTCTAAATCCCGCTAAAACTAAGGTGATGTTTAACTCCGAATGGACCAACCGCCTGGGTGCTAGCGGAATGATCGAGCTATCAAGCACTTTCAATGTTGCCAGGATGCTCGAGCGCGACGACTTTGAGAAGCGCTACAAGGCCGAGCAGCCGATCAGCATCAGCGAGTTTATGTATCCGCTGTTGCAGGGATACGACAGCGTTTGCATGAAATGCGATATAGAATTCGGCGGCACCGATCAGAAATTTAATCTTCTAATGGGTCGCCAGCTGCAAAGAATTTATGATGTCGGCAAGGAACAAAGCGTCGTGATGATGCCGCTTTTAGTAGGTACCGACGGCACAAATAAAATGAGCAAAAGCCTTGGCAACTACATCGGCGTAACCGATACGCCTCATGATATGTACGGCAAGGTGATGAGTATCAGCGATGCGTTAATGTGGGATTGGTATAATCTGCTAAGCCAAAAGAGCAGCGAAGATATCGAGCTCATAAAAGGCTTTGTGGCGGATGGCTCGATCCATCCTAAGGCGGTTAAGGAGGAGCTTGCCTCCGAGATCGTCACGCAATTTTATGACGAAAACACCGCCTTTGAGGCCAAGCAGGAATTTGACCGCGTCCACGGTGCTGGCGAGCTTCCTAGCGAGATCAAGGAATATCACGTAAGCTCGCCTGCATGGATCGTAAAGGCGCTAATTAGCTGCAAGCTTGCCGTCTCTAGCTCGGATGCGCGCAGGCTGATAAAATCAAACGCCGTCAGTATCGATCAAAATAAAATTTTAGATGAGCAGCTTCAGCTTAGCTCAGGCGAATACACTCTTCAAGTAGGGAAGAAAAAATTCGCTAAATTAAAGGTGGATTAATGAGTATAAAAATAGGCAAACACGAGATTGCGCACCCGATAATTCAAGGCGGCATGGGACTTGGTATCAGCTGGGACAAGCTAGCCGGCAATGTCAGCCTAAACGGCTGTCTAGGCGTCATTAGCTCGGTCGGCACAGGCTACTACGAAAATCTTAAATTTGCCAAAAAATCGCTCGAGGGCAGACCCTATACGAGCGAGAATTTTTATAGCAAAGAGGCGCTTTTTGCGATAGTGCGAAACGCCCGTAAAATTTGCGGGAATGCGCCTTTGGGGATGAACGTAATGTGTGCGGCGAACGACTACGAGCGCATCGTAAAGGACACGTGCGAGGCAGGCATCGACGTTATCATTAGCGGCGCAGGACTTCCTACCAATCTGCCGGAATTTACGGCAGATTTCCCGGACGTCGCGCTCGTGCCCATCGTCTCCTCCGCCAAGGCTCTTAAGATCATCGCCAAACGCTGGAAGCAGCGCTACGACAGAATTCCCGACGCCGTAGTGCTCGAAGGCCCTCTTAGCGGCGGGCATCAGGGCTTTACCTACGAGCAGTGCGGCGATCCGGCGTTTGCGCTGGATAATCTAATCCCGCAAGTAAAAGCGGAAATCTCGCAATGGGGCAGCTTCCCGCTATTTGTCGCAGGCGGAATTTGGGATAAAACCGACATCGATCGCGTGAAATCTTTGGGCGCGGACGGTGTGCAGATGGGCACGCGCTTCATCGGCACGTTTGAATGCGACGCCGCGGAGGAATTTAAGCAGGTGCTTCTTAACGCCAAAAAAGAGGACATCCAGCTTCTAAAATCGCCCGTAGGCTATCCTGCACGCGGAATTCATACCAATCTGCAAGATATGATCGCCGCAGGCACGGCGCCTAATATCCGCTGTATCAGCAACTGCGTAAGCCCCTGCGAGCGCGGCAAAGGCGCTAACGCCGTAGGATACTGCATCGCCGACCGCTTAAGCGACGCGTATCTTGGTAAAACGCAAAGCGGTCTGTTTTTCACGGGTGCCAACGGCTGGCGATTGAACGAGATCATATCCGTGAAGGAATTGATAGAAAAACTTGTAAATGGCGAAGATAGTTAAAATTTTTCTAATCGCGGCTTTTAGCTGCGTATTGGCGTTTGGAGCTTCCAGCGAGGCGTTTTTTGCGAAATTCGACAAGGATTTCATCGTGGCGACGCCAAATTACAAGCGCTCGCTGCACAAGGAGCTAAAATCGCTCTACCAAGACGCGTCCGATAAAGAGGTCCGCATCAAAGCGCTAAAGAGGCTAGTTTATAGCTCGAAAAATTTAGGGCTTGATTCCTCGCCTTATGAATCTGCGCTAGCCAAATTACAGGGCAAAGCAAGCGATAGCAGCACGAATTCTAAAAAACTCAAAGATGAAAACACAAAAAATTCCAAAAGCTCGGACGAGAAAAACGCTTCAAATTTAGCGCACAGCCCCAAAGCCCCCGCCTCTAAAAATTCTAAGAATTCAAAAAATTCCACTTCCAAAAATCTCAAAAAGACGCGCACGCCAGAAGAAGCCGATCTAAGCTCGCTATCTAGTGAGGATTTGGAATTCTTACGCTCGACTAGGCCCCGCGGCGCAGACGACGCAAAAAACTCTACGGACGATACAAAGTCTTATGATTCAAGCGAAAATCCCGCAGGAGCCGACGACTCCTTACAAGCGCAGAATTCCGCAAGTAGCACTGCAACCGAGCGACTAGATTCTGAACTTCGCAAAAGCAGCGTAAAAAAATCCGCCCCCGATGCTAGACTCGCTCTAGCATCGCTGCGCGGCGATGGGGATGAGATCGTGCTTGAGTTTAACCGCGATCTATAGC
>CAURFS010000185.1:0-3959 GCA_963523845.1 uncultured Campylobacter sp.
CTGATCGCAATGAGCGCCAAGCTCGCGAGCATCGGAGGCTCCAGCTTCGATCTGATCGTGGGCAACGATGCGGGCGCGGTAGCCAAAGAGGCCGTAGCGCGCGGTCTTGCGGACTCCTACACCGGCGTGCCGATTTTGGATCCAGCTACGCAGAGCTTTATCAAGCAGGCCTTTGCAAACTACGATAGAAGCGCATTTTTGCGTCTTGGACTCAGCCGCGAGCTCGTGGACGCAAACTTTGCTAAGATCGCAGATGCGCCTATTTTAAGCTACGAGCAAGCTAGAAGCTCCGTTCTTTTTGCCGCGATGCCGAGCATCGATCCGCATATCGCTTTTTTGCGCGGCGTGCGCGATAAGGCAGCCGTAAGCGAGCTTGCCGCGCAGATGGGCGCGCTACATCTAAATATGCGAAGCGCCATAAGCGAGGCGTTTTCGCAGATCAAAATCAACGCCTTGTATCTAAAATGCGCCGCGTACGCCCTTGCCCTCGCGCTGCTGTGGGCGTTTTTCGGCGCGCGGACGGCGTGGCTGATCGTCATCTGTGTTTTTGCGACAAATTTGGCCGTGCTTGCCCTGCTTAGCGCATTCGGCGTGAGCGTGAATATTTTTGCGATTTTTGCGCTGATCCTATCAGGCGCCGTGGGGATCGATTATATGATCTTTGCAAACAACGATAAAATGGCACTTAGCGACAAAATTTTCGGCATCACGCTCGCGTCTTTAACCAGCATAATCTCTTTTTTTACGCTCGCTTTCAGCTCCACTAAAGCCGTGGCGCTGTTTGGGCTCTGCGTCAGCCTAAATATCGCGCTAGCGGCGATCTTGGCGCAAATTCTAGCGGCGAGCAAGAAAAGCTAAAGCGGGAGCCAAAGAGCCGAAAGAAACTAAATAGGCGCTCTTTGCGTCGTTTGCAGATAAAATTTATAAAAGAGCGCGCCGTAAATTTACGCAGCCGCAGCGGATGAAAATTTAGCCTAGTGCGCCGCGAGATAAAATTTAGCCTGCATGTGCAAGATAAAATTTAACCGATTAGAGCGCAAGATAAAATTTTAGATTAAATTTCAGCCAAGCAAGTTATGAGCGGGAATTTAATGAGCAAGGTTGCGGGATAAATTTTAAAAGTTTATCTTTGGCGCAGCGTCTCGGAGCATGCTATTAAATTTGAACCTATGCAGCGCATTTTTAAATTTAAACCCTTGCGGCGTGTTATTAAATTTAAACCTTTGCGGCGCGCTATTAAATTTAAACCCGTGCACCCTACTCGCCGCTTTTGCCCGCTTTTATCATCTTTATAAATTCCTTTGCGAGCTTGGAGGGTTTTTTATACACGACCGAAAACGACACGTCCAAAAGCGGCTCATCTGCGACGTCAAAGAGCGTGATGTAGTCCTTCTGCGTCTCAAAAATGTACCGCGCGAAGCTGAAGCTGACGCAAAGCCCCGCCGCGACCATCGCGTTAGCCACATACAGATAGGAGGTGTCGCAGAAAATTTGAGGCGTAAAGCCCGCGTTTTCGAATATTTTTTTAAAGTTCGACTCGCTTTTTAAAATTTTACTGCTGATTGCAAATTTATCGGATTTGAACTCGCTAAGCGCGATCTTGGGATATCTCTCGGTAGAATTTATACTAGCTCGCGAAACAGCCGGATGAGAGGAGCAGACGCTTAGAAGTAGCCTGCGCTTTTTTATAAACTCGCACTCAAGCCCCTCCGCGAAAAGCTCGCCGAAGTGCGCGGCATAGACGATATCAAGCTCGCCGCTTTTTAGCATCTCGATGAGCGCGGGCTCGGAGTGAGCGTGCACGACCCTGATGTCGGCTTTAGAAAACCTACTGTAAAACATCGCGATGATCTTTTCGATAAATTTAAAGCTGGTCGAGGTCGCGCCGATTACGAGCTTGCCCGTCTTGATTGACGAAAGCCCGCGGATTTCGTTATTTAGCTCCTTATTGAGCCTAAGCATATTTTTCGCTCTGGCGATGTAAATTTCGCCCGCGTATGTAAGCTCAAGGCCGTTTTTCCTATCGAAAATTTCGATCCCGAGCTCCTTTTCTAAAAGCATAATGCTCTTTGAAAGCGACGGCTGGGCGATTCCAAGCTCGCTCGCCGCTTTTGTAAAGCTTTTAAGCTCCGAAATTTTTACCGCAAATTCCATATGTCGCAGGCTCATTTTTTGCCCCTTCGGTTGAAATTTTATAGCCTTTAGCTATTAAATTATATACCAAATAACATTTGACTTACATAAAGATTTAATATAAAATTACGACATTAATCTTTAAGATTAAAAAATCTCTAAGTAAAGGGGCAAATATGCAGAGACGCGACATACTGAAAATGGGTATGGTAGGAGCCGGTGCACTCGCACTTAGCGCGGTAAATGCACAAGCAAGCGCAGTGGACGCAAAGGACGTCAAATTTGACGAGGAGTGGGATGTAATCATCATCGGTAGCGGCTTTGCGGGGCTTGCGGCGGGCTTAAAAGCAGCCGAGAAAGGCAACAAAGTCTTGATTCTAGAAAAGATGGGTCGCATCGGCGGAAACTCAGTCATCAACGGCGGCGGTATGAGCGTACCGATGAACCCGGTGCAGGAAAAAACTGGTATCAAAGACAGCAAAGAGCTATTTATGAACGACTGCCTAAAGGCAGGCCTTGGCATCAACCACCCCGAGCTTTTAAGCACCCTGGCCGATCGCGGTTTGGACGCGTTTAAATTCCTCGTCGATAGCGGCGTGCAATTTAAGATGGATCACTGCGCCCACTTCGGCGGACACAGCGTCGCGCGCTCGATGCTAACTACAAACGATAGCGGCTCTGGCTACATCCAACCGATGCTTGAAAAATTTGAAGCACTAAAAGATAAGGGCTGCGAGCTTCGCCGCCGCGCAAAATTTGACGATTTCGCAATGGACGGAGATCGCGTGGCGGGCGTCGTGATCCGCGAGGAGTATAAATTTGATCCGAATCTCTACAGCGACGATCTTGAAAACACGAGCGGCACAAAAAAGACGCTCAAAGCCAAAAAAGGCGTAGTGCTCGCAGCGGGCGGATTTTGCCGCGATAAAATTTATCGCAAGCTTCAAGACCCGCGCATTCCTGACGACGTCGATAGCACAAATCACGCAGGAGCTACCGCGGGTGTGCTGCTAAAAGCCTTTGAGATCGGTGCGTATCCGGTGCAGGTCGATTGGATCCAGTTCGGTCCGTGGGCGAGCCCTGATGAGAAGGGCTTCGGTACCGCTCCGATCCTAACTCAGCAAGGCACCTTTAAATACGGTATCGCCGTGGACATTCGCAACGGCAAGCGCTTTATGAACGAGCTTGCAGACCGCAAGACCCGTGCGGACGCGGAGTTTAAAATTTTACGCGAAGATCCCAAAGCCTATCCGATAACTTTCGCCGATACCAAAATGGCGTTTAAAGACCTAAGCGAAGAGGTTATTTCTAAAGGCATGGCAAGCGGCAAGGTAGTGGGCGAATGCGCTACGCTCGACGATATCGCCAAAAAATACGGCGTACCTGCGGATGCCTTAAAAGAGAGCGTCAAAAAATACAACGAAGGCGTGAAGGCTAAAAAAGACGAGTTTGGCAAGCAAGAAAGCGCGCTTAGCGAGATCAATGAAGCGGGACCTTTCTACGTTATCCGCCTATCGCCGAAGCCTCACCACACGATGGGCGGTCTAAAGATCAACGAAAAGGCAGAGGTTCTATCCTCTAAAACCAATAAGCCGATCCCAGGCCTTTGGGCTGCGGGCGAGATCACCGGCGGAACTCACGGAGCAAGTCGCTTAGGCACCGTCGCGATCACCGACTGCATAGTTTTCGGAATGATCGCTGGCGAGCAGATCGCCTAACTAGGCCTGGGCGAAAGCTCTTTAAAGCCTTGCAGGCTAGATTTCGCGGGCCGGCAAGGCAGTTTTATAAAAGGTTGCAAATGAAAAAAATCAGTTTTACGGCATTGT
>CAURFS010000186.1:0-3948 GCA_963523845.1 uncultured Campylobacter sp.
GGGCAACTACAATTTCGCTATGCTGTACGCGGCGCTCGGCGTTAGCATAAGTACCCTCCTTCTCGCCGCTGCAAGCTCCAGGAAGCACAACATCTGCTTTGCGGCTCGTCTCGGTTAAGAAAATATCTTGGATCACATACATCTCTACCTGCGAAATCGCGCGCAAGAAGTGGTTTGCGTTCGGATCGGTCATAACCGGGTTTTCACCCATCGTCCAGAAGAATTTTACCCTACCATCAAGAATTGCGTCAGGCACTTCGGTTTTATGAATGCCGATCTTGCCATTTAGATGACCTTTTGGTAAATTCCACTGGCGCTCAAACCAATCACGGGCACTCTCGTCGGTTACGGCTTTATAGCCGGTAAAGACGTTAGGAAGCATACCCATATCGCAGCAGCCTTGAACGTTTTCTTGTCCGCGGATCGGTAGATCGCCGCTGCCTAGCTCGCCTACGTTACCCGTTACGAGCATTAAATTTGAAATGTCGCAGACCGCGCCTACGCCGTGGTTGAAGTGAGTTACACCCATGCCGTGCGTGATAACCGCAGGTCGCGTAGTAGCGTAAATTCTAGCCGCTTTTCTAATATCTTCAGCGTTTAACCTAGTGTATTTGGCTACGGCTTCAGGCGAATAATCCTTAACCGCCTCTTTTACATATTCAAAACCCTTAGTGTATTTCTCAACGAATTCGTGATTTACCAAATCCTCGTCGATAATAGCATGGATTAAAGCGTTGATGACCGGGATATTGTGCTCCGGCTCAAGCTGGAGGTGGATATCTGCGCGATTTGCAAATTCCGTCTTAACCGGGTCGATGACGATGAGTTTAGCGCCTCTATTTAACGCTCTTTGAACGTGCATAGCTACGATCGGGTGGCCGTTTTCAGGGTTTGAGCCGATCATCATAATGCAGTTGCTGTGAGTTCCGATCTCCGTGAAGCTATTTGTAGCCGCCCCGTTACCGATTGTTTTGGCAAGACCTGCCACAGTCGGAGCGTGTCAAATGCGCGCGCAGTGATCGATATTATTCGTGCCTAAAATTCTAAGTAGCTTCTGCGCTACGTAGTTATCCTCATGCGTACAGCGCGCGGAATAGTTTCCGGCTATCGCGTCGGCGCCGTATTTTTCTTTAACCTCGAGCATCTTTTTAGCAACCAAATCAAGCGCCTCGTCCCAGCTAGCCTCGACCAAATCGCCGTCTTTACTAAATTTGCCATTCTTTTTACGAATTAGCGGAGTAGTAAGCCTATCTCTAGAGCCTACGTAATTCCATCCGTAATAACCTTTCAAACATAAACAACCTTGATTTACGGGGTTGTCGCTTACACCGGTTGCGGATTTGATATAATTGTCTTCCGCAGTCAGCTCGATTTGACAGCCTGTGCCACAATAAGGGCATATGACCTTGCCTTTATTCGCCATATTTTCTCCTTTCGAAAATACTAAACATGCAAAATTACCATATATGCAATTTCGGCACAATTATATAAATTCTTACCTAAAATAAAATTGAAATTTTGCCTTAAGCTAAAAGAATTTTTTCAATTATAATTAGGAGTAAGTTGGGGTAATTTCAGTAGTAATTTAAATTTTAAAATATACTTTAATACTGATATACTAGACTTTTAAAGCAAATAATCAACGAACCGGTTTAAAAAAGAAATTAGTTTTCAAATTTAAGCTTTGAAAGCAAATTTATCAAATAAATTCCAAATATCGTCAGATAAATGACGGATTTTTTTTACGGACTTAAATATAATTACACCAAAATTTTTAGTAAAAAATTTTTAAAATTCCTTAAGTCAAGGAGAAAGGTATGAAACAACATAAATTTGTAATCTGTGATTACAAACGATGTATCGGTTGCACGACGTGCATGGCGGCCTGTTACTCAAGTGCCTACGAGCGCGGCAAGCTTGCTAAATCGCGACTTACCGTGCTTAGACAGGCTTACGGCGTTATGCCTACGCAGTGCAGGCAGTGCGATGACGGACCATGCGCAAACGTCTGTCCTACCGGTGCGCTTCGCTTCGATAATAACTATATCGAATTACACGAAGAAATTTGCATCGGATGCAAGATGTGTACGCTCGCCTGTCCTTATGGCGCGATCAGCTCGAATGCCGAGCTTATGCCGTCAGTAAATTATGCGGTCGAGCCGAAGTATTATCTCGAGATCGAAAGCCAAGCGGGCGCCAAAAGCACCGCCATCAAATGCGATCTATGCAACGGACGCGAAAACGGTCCTGCATGCGTCGAGGTTTGCCCAACTAGCGCTATCATTATGATAGATCCTAAAGAAGGTAAGCATAAATTGGGCTTTGCGATAGACTACGATGCGGCTAATGCTTTTGCAAAAGACGTGTTAAACGGCGAAATCAGTTGCGTCGCCAAAAAAGAAGGAGGCGCAAAATGATAAGCGTCTATACTTTATTTATCGTCAGTGCAGTAATTAGTATCCTTTTATACTGCGCTCCAAAAACTGCCGTTAAGGTGGGATTTGGATTAGGTGCTATCAGCTGTTTTTATGCGATGTGTCATTTCGTAGCCAATATGGGCGTAAGCGATAGCTTCGTTTTGGGCGGTACTTTCTTATATGCGCCAAAATTTGCTTTAAGTCCGCTTGGAAATTTCTTCAGCTTCGTAGTCGTTTTTATAGGCTTTGCAAGCAGCGTTTACGGTATGAGCTATGCTGAGGAATATATCGGAAAGGCAAATATCGGCGTTTTTGCATGTTTATTTAATACCTTCATCTTATCTATGCTTTTAGTTATCAGTGCGGATAATGTATTTTGCTTCGCTGTTTTATGGGAGCTTATGACGCTAATTTCGTCATTTCTAATCATAGTAAACGATGGCAAAGGCACGCTCAAAGCCGTTATGGTATATCTAGGTATAGCGCAGATCGGTGCATTTTGTATCACCTGTGGCTTACTTATCATTGCAAACTACGCAGGAAGCTTCGAATTTGCGGAGTGGGGAAAAGTAAATATGCCTATGGGCGCTTCTGTAGCAGCATTCATCTTGTTTTTGGTCGGCTTCGGTTCAAAAGCGGGAATGTGGCCTTTTCACGTTTGGCTACCGCAAGCTCACCCTGCGGCTCCATCGAATGTCTCTGCGCTAATGAGCGGCGTTATGATTAAAGTAGCGCTCTTTACCCTTGTTAAATTTACGCTATTTTTGCCGCTAAGCATCTATTTTGGGCTTGCAGTTTTGATCCTAGGAGCAGCTAGCTCGCTTTTTGGCGTTTTATACGCGTTGTGCCAGCACGACTTTAAAGCACTTCTTGCGTACCACTCGGTTGAAAATATCGGCATTATCTTGCTGGGTCTTGGCACCGGAATTTACGGCGTCGCAGCAGGCAATGTAACGCTAGCCGCAGTCGGATTTTTAGCAGGCTGCTACCACGTAGTAAACCACGCGATATTCAAAGGCTTGCTATTCTTATGCGCGGGCTCTGTAATCCACGCTACTCATACGCAAAATATGGACGTGCTAGGAGGGCTAGCTAAAAAAATGCCTCTAACCGCTATCGGTATGTTTATCGGTATCATGGGTATCGCAGCGCTTCCTCCGGTAAACGGCTTCGTTTCAGAGTGGTTTACCTATCAAGGAATGCTTCAAGGCGCTAAGGAAAGCGGAATTTTCATCAGATACGCTTTCTCGCTAGCAGTAGTCGCTCTTGCACTTACCGGCGTTTTGGTCGGTATGCACCTTAAGCTTTATGCGGTAATCTTTGCAGGAACCCCGAGAGATGAAAAAATTTGGGAAAATGCAAAAGAAAGTCCTCTTGGGATGGTTTTAGGAATGATCATACTGATGATAGGCTGCGTGGGATTTGGTGTAGGCGCACACTTCATAGTCGATTACATCATGCAGGCGGTAAATTCTATCACTTCCAATAGCGGGTATGTTGCAAGCCTAGGCGCTTCGTCAATCACTTCGCC
>CAURFS010000187.1:0-3916 GCA_963523845.1 uncultured Campylobacter sp.
GTAGAGATAGTGCAAGAAACCTACGGCATTAGAGATGTCGAAAACTGGATAGATTCTGTAAGCTTTGACGAAAACGCTACTCCGATCATACATTACCGCACGAAAGAGGTTCTTTTTAGCGGCGGAGGCGAGCCATATTATTTTATCAGCCACCTAGTTAGAAACAATATGTACGATATAATGAAAATGGTGCTAGAGAGCGGTTATAGACCATATACCTACTCCACTTTCAATATGGGAGAGGTCTATGTTTCAAATAAACTAGAGGAGATACCGAGCTATAGAAATATAAAGAATACCCATAAAAGATATGGAGTAGAGGAGTTTAGGCTTTATAAATCGGTATATGGCGATCTGCTGGACGTGCCCGAGCCCGGAGCCATGATAGATCTGCTTTTGCAATATGATATAGGCGGAATCCCAAACGATGAATTTTTAAAAAGAATGTATGATGATAAATGCTATGAAGAATATAGGTATGATATAGCTGTAGGATACTATAAAATGGGAAGTATGTTTGACTCGGCATTTTTACAAAAACATTGTTCCGACAAGAATGCTACCTTTAAAAATATCAAAGAGTATATACTATTTGTAGTAGGGCAAAAAAAAATTGATAAAATAGAATTTGCAGCAAATAGAAAGCATATAAAAAACCCCAACTTCCATATATCTAAAGAGGAAGTCGAGAGGCTAACTAACGACTATAAAGAATATAAAAGAAATTTATTTAGTAAAGAAGCGGAAGGTCAAAAATAATAGGCGGCTAGGCAACTCGCCGCGAAATAATTAAATTTAAAGCTCTTTCTGATTACTAAAAGATGAAATTTTGCCGATTTTATCGGTATTGTATTGGGCTTGAGAACTCCGAAAAAATATAAAAAATTCGAATAGAAAAGTTAAATTTAATCTATAAATTTACAGCGCTTGTGCGAGTATAAATTTAGCAAAATCCTCGCGGGAGTTCGGGCATTTGCACACTTCGTAGTATTCGTAATCCAGCTCGCGCGCCTGGGCCCTATAAAAAATATCCAGCTCAAAATCGGTCTCGGAGTTATCCACGCAAAACGCGATCGGAAATATCAGCGCTTTTTTGCTCTGCAGATCCCGCAAAACGTCCGCTACGTTGGGCTCTAGCCATTTCACGGGGCCAAGGCGCGATTGATACGCCAAGATAATCTCTTTAAATTTAATCCCGCGCGCAGCCAGCAGATTTTTTAAAATTTCCACGTGCGCCTCTACCTGCGCCTTGTAGGGATCGCCCGCGGTGATAATTTTTATCGGCAGTGAATGGGCGGAAAATATGAGCGAAATTTGCGAAATTTCATCCGCGCTAAATTTCGCGACGCACTCCGCGATCAAATTTAATAAAATTTCGTTGTAAGCGACGCTGTCGTAGAAAATATCAACTATCTTATAATTTTTTATCCCGAGCCGCTTAAGCGCTGCTTCGGCAGAACACAGGCTCGATTGCACCGTAGTTTTCGAGAAGTGCGGATACAAAGGCATCAAAATTATCTCATCAAAATCCGCATATTTTTTAAACACATCCTCCGCAAATGGCGGCGTGTAATTCATCGCATAATCGCAAATTAGCTCATCTATCGGTTTTTTATCCAGAGGCGCTTCATTTTGCGACGGCTCACCTGCGGCACCTGCATACGCTGCATTTTCAAATTTTAATCCCGCGCCATATTTTGCTCGCGCGAGTAAATTTACCCGCTCGCAAAGCGCTTCGGTGATGGAACATATCGGCGAGCGCCCGCCCAATTTTTCGTAGTTGCTGCGCGCCGATGCGGTTCTGCTTTTTACGATGAGAGAGGCCAAAACGCTGCGCCAAAAATCACTCTTAACGCCCAAAATAAAGGGGTCGTTAAACATATTTTTTAAAAAAACTTCAACCTCGCTCAGATTGTTCGGACCGCCCATATTCAGCAGGATTAGGGCTTTTTTCATGAGATGATTTCTCTGATTTTTATCGCATCCTCTACGCTTGCAAGACCTGCATTAGTACTGCTGTCGCACATCTCGCAAAACGCTTCGTGTTCGCGGCGTAGCGAAAAATCGTCGCGATCGACGCGCAGATTTACGCGCCCGTCAGGCGTAATTTTAAAAAGAGTTATTGAGACCAGATCGCCGAAATATACGCCGCTGTCGGTGCAAATCTCGATACCGTGGCGTCTGATCGGATAGAGATTGGACTGCATTAGCGTGCAATAGCAGCCGCTTTTTGTGTGAAGTGTCGCGCATGCGGCTAGAGTGCGCTCTTTAGAGATATTTTTGCTAAGTTCTATGCAGGCGATCTCGCTGTGAGAAAGCAGCCGCACAAGATCGATATCTCTAAAAAGGGCATTGGCGACGATATCTGCTCTATCATCGTTTGCAAAACCGCTTACAAAGCTCATCGAAAAAATTTTATCCCCCTTGGCAAGCTCGCGTAGCAAGGATACGATGACAGGATTGTAGCGGTCGGAGTAGCCTACGGCTAGGCGTGTGCCGTTAGTGGTGACTGCGTAGTTTATCTCTCTGGCTTCGGCTAGGCTTTGCGCGAGCGGAGATTCTACGAAGATATTTTTGGTAAACGGCAGGCATTTTAAAATCAGCTCTTTATGCGATGGCGGGGGGGCTGTGATGACTACGGCATCGGGCTTGGCGACGTTAAAAAGATCGGTTAGATTATCAAAGATCGGATAGCGCGGACCGAAATTTTCACTGCTGCCCTTATGATAAAGCGCTACAAGCTCGAAATAATCGCTCCTTCTTAGCTCGCTGAAGTGCTTTTGACCAAGCTCGCCCATACCTATGATCGCTATCTTTTTTTTCATCGTTATGCCCTAAATTTAATCTTTCGCGCCATTATAACTAAGAATGGTTAAAATTTTATAGTTTTTAAAATCTAATTTGGCTAAAATGCGCCTTTAAAATTTAACTTGAAATAGGACAAATCATGGATATTAGAAGCGAATATTTAAATTTCTTTGCAAGTAAGGGGCATCAGATCGTTCCTAGCGCGCCGCTAGTGCCCGATGACGACAGCTTGCTGTTTACAAACGCGGGCATGGTGCCCTTTAAAAGTATATTTACAGGAGCCGTTCCGCGCCCGATCCCGCCTATCCGCACGAGCTGTCAGACCTGCATCCGCGCCGGCGGCAAACACAACGACCTAGACAACGTCGGCTACACCGCGCGCCATCATACGTTTTTTGAGATGCTTGGAAATTTCAGCTTCGGCGAGTATTTTAAAGAGCAAGCGATCGCCTATGCGTGGGAGTTTATCACTGAAATTTTGAAGCTTCCTAAAGACAAACTCTACGTTACCGTGCACGAAAAGGACGACGAAGCGTTTGGGTTCTGGGCGCGCCACATAGCGCAGGAGCGCATATATCGCTTCGGCGATCACGATAACTTTTGGGCAATGGGCGATACCGGACCGTGCGGTCCGTGCAGCGAAATTTTTTACGATCAGGGCGAGGAGCATTTTCACTCATCCGAGGATTATATGGGCGGCGACGGCGACCGCTTTTTAGAGATTTGGAATTTAGTTTTCATGCAGTATGAGCGCAGCAAAGACGGCAAGCTTAGCCCACTTCCAAAGCCTAGCATTGACACGGGCATGGGGCTTGAGCGCGTCACGGCGATTAAGGAGGGCAAGTTTAGCAACTACGACAGCTCGCTTTTCATGCCACTAATCGACGAGGTTGCAAAGCTTTGCGGCAAACCTTACGTTTATGAAAGCGGCGCGAGCTACCGCGTCATCGCCGATCATATCCGCTCGGTTACGTTTTTGCTAGCGCAGGGAACAAATTTTAATCGCGAAGGCAGGGGATATGTTTTGCGTAGAATTCTGCGTCGCGCCGTTCGCCACGGCTATTTGCTCGGCATCAAAGAGCCCTTTATGTATCGCCTCGTGGATAAA
>CAURFS010000188.1:0-3828 GCA_963523845.1 uncultured Campylobacter sp.
AAATAACACGGCCGGATCATAATGCTTGATAAAGTATCGTGGCTTGAAGGTGTTTTAAAAAATATGAGTGAAGACTACTCCGCCGCCAAAGAGTTTCAAAAAGAGGGTAGAGCTTATACGAATAAAAAATTTCAAGAGAAAGAATAGAAACAGCAGCTAAAATAGAATTTGCAAAGTATTGAAAATCAGCCAGTTGGTTTTGCGAGGAAATTTTAAAAAGGAAGAGAGGGCACAACCGCCACGTACCTCTTCCTTAAGAGCTATTATAACATTTTGTTCTGATAAGAACATAAATTTAAAAAGTTTTGCGCAGAACAGAGGCGTCAAACGAATAAAAATTTGATTTTGTGAGAATTTTAAGAAAGATAGAGAAGAACTGAGGATTTATAACGTTGCCTTTAACGATAAAAGGGCTACGCCCGTAACTATCAACTCAGATATTGCCTTGGTTGAGAATGCGGTCATAGATACGGTCGTTATGTATGTTAAGGGCTGGCATAACATAAAAAGAGATAAGGGGATTGGTGCAGAGCATCTGAAATATCATTTAAAACAAGGAGCCATAGGTGAGGTTAGCCTAGAAGAGTTACTTAATTTAGGTAGAAGTCTAAGAAAATATATGGAAATTTTTGGGGAACCGTTTTTAGAAGATAAAACTAAAACCGGAAAAGTATTTGAGTGGCAAGATTCCGACGGGATTAGATTTAGAGTAACTATGGATAGCAAAAGACAAGCTGGGGAGGGGGAGGGTCACATACCGCCACTATCCCCCCCTCGGTAATTGTATTGTATCATTTTATTCTGACAGAAATCTTAATGAAAAAATGGTTTTTAAAAACCCGGCGGTACGGGAATTTTATGAATCTAAAAATTTCGAGGACGTCGAAATAGAACAGGCTGATTTCCGTTAAGAACCGGATTTAAAAATTTCAATTCGTATGACTAGTCTGCCTTATAGACATTTTAGATTCTAAATTCACACAAATTCTAAAATAGACCAAAATTTAAGTTGAGCTGCATGTTGTCGCAATCCGCACTAAAATATCGTTAAATTTAAAACGCCGCAAAATTTCAAAATTCTATGCAAAATCACAACCGCAATTTGTTAAATTTATTCCACCTTTTGATCCGAAATTTTATAAAATTCATTCTCTTGATAAAATTTTACCACAGCCTCGTCCGCGCTTGCGCTACGCTGCAAATACCGCAGCAAGGGCTCTGAGCGCGTATATACCACGCCCAGCCCCGCAAGGCTCGTCGCGCGCGAAAGCGCCACGTAGAGCTGCCCTTTGGCAAAGATCCTGTCGATGTCGCAGATGAGCTGAGGGATGCTCATGCCTTGGGATTTGTGGATCGTGATGGCGTATGCGAGCTTGAGCGGGAACTGATAATACCGCGCCAGCACGATCTGCTCGGCATCCGCGCCGCTTGCGGCGATCTCGCTTAGTTCGTATGTTTGCAGCCCCACGCGGCTTAGTATGCCCGAGGGCTTTTTTACGACCACGCTTTCGATCTCGCCGCCGGAACTTTTTTCGATCTTTTCGACGACGCCTTGCTCGCCGTTGAAAAACTCGCCGCTTTTGTTTGCGGTAAATAGCACCTTTGCGCCCTCTTTCAGCGTCAGACTTTGCGGCGTATTTAGCGAGGCGATCCATTTTTGAATTTTCTGCTCGCTCACTCCGCTTTGCAGCGCTTCATAAACGCCCTCAAAGCTGCTCTGCGGCGCATTAAGCTTGGCTAGTCTGGCACTATTTATCGCATCTACTTCGGCGTTTCGGCCCGAGATTATCGTGGCATCTGGTTCTGCTTGCGCGGCATCGATGATCAAAGATCGCATCAGCTCCGCCGTCTGCTCGCTTGGGGTGCCGAGCCGCAGCTCGCAAAGCAGGCGGTATAGCGCCGCATCTGCAGTGCGCTTAGAGCCTATCATCTCGACGTAAAAAAACTCGCACTGCCTCCACGCGTAGGAGCCGAAGGCGTAATCCGAGTCGCTAAATAGGCTCGCGCGCGGCGCGCTCTCGCCCTCTTTGCGCACCGGCGGAAGCTGATAAAAATCGCCCGTAACGAGCAGCCGCCCGTTAAATTTAGAATTTGAAATTCTAAGATAGATCATCTCGAAAAGCTCGGCGCCGATCATCGAAATTTCATCGATCACGATGAGATCTGCGAGGGCTAAAATTTTTCGTAGCTCGCTTAGTTTGTCGCTTTGTTTGCGATCGAAGCCCTTTAGCTCCTCGTGGTTTTTGCAAATGCCGAAGCGGAAGAAGCTATGCACGGTCACGCCGCCGATCTCTACGGCGCTGATGCCGGTGCTGCCAAGCACGATGACGAGCTTGCCGCGAGCGCGGTAGTTTTCGATGAGCTCTTTTATTACGTAGCTTTTGCCCACGCCTGCGCCGCCCGTGATGAAAATATTGCGATCTTTTAGCTTTTGGATGATGAAATTTATCAAGTTTTTTCCTATTTTTTGGCAAAATTATAGCCAAAATTTTTTAAAAGGCATTTTGTTTGAAACGACTAGTATCTCTTATCTTCGCAGCTTTGGTTCTCGCAGGTTGCGCCACCCATAAGTTTATCCCGGAAAATCCCGCGGTTTTAGATCTTGAATACGCTCAAAACAGCGAGCGGCTGCCCGCTCCTGCTTCGGTACAAAACATAAGCGGAAGCGCGTTTAAGAGCCGCTATTTTAAAATTTGGTTTAACGATGCGCCAATTAAAGCCGAAATCGATACGTTTTGGGGGCTTAATTACGCCAAGGGGCGCCACTTTGACGCCGCAGGTAGGATATATAACGACGCAGTCTATCAAAGCATCCGCATAAACGCGAATGAAGAGGCGTTCGGGCTAATATCCGAGCCCGCTATAACTGTAAAAAACGCGCTGTTGCGAAATATCCCAAGCGATCTGCCGATTTTCGGAGATCCGAGCGAGCCGGGGGAGGGCGAACCGTTTGATTACGCCGCAAATTCCGCCGTGGGCGTGGGCTATCCGATGCTGCTGTCGCATTACAGCAGAGACGGTGCGTGGGCGTTCGTGCGCAATGACGGCGTGTGGAGCTGGATCAGAAGCGACGCGATAAAGCGCATCAGTCCGCAACAAGCGGATATCTACGCAAATTCTAAATTTATAACGATCCTGCGCGACGGCGCGATCGTTTATGATGAAAGCGGCGCGGAGCTTTTTAGGGCGCGTACCGGCACGATTTTGCCGTATGATTTTAGCGGCGAGCGTGATCTTGGCGGCACGCTCGGCGTGCGGAGCGGTTTCAGCGGCGAAATTTTAACGCAGTTTGGCAGCAAGAGGTATTTCGTTAGCGCGGAGGATGCGAGGCTTTGGCCCGCGCCGCTTGATGAGCAAAATTCAAAGATCGTAGCCGCTAGCCTGCTCGGGCAGAAATACGGCTGGGGCGGGTATAAATTTCTTCGCGATTGTTCGCTTATGACGAAAGATTTTTTGGCGAATTTCGGACTGTGGCTGCCGCGAAATTCCAAGGCGCAATCAGCTCGCGGCGAGCGTTTTTCGCTGGCGGGGATGAGCGCGGATGAAAAGCTTAGCTTCATCGGCAAAAACGGCGTGGCGTATAAAACGCTGCTGTATATGCCCGGCCACGTGATGCTCTATGTAGGGCAGGTGGACGGTAAGCCTGCGGTGCTGCACGACATCTGGGGGCTTCGCACGATGGACGGCGGGCGCGCAGTCATCGGGCGCACGGCAATCACGTCGCTTACTATCGGCTCGGATCGCGCGGACATCGCCGAGGATCGACTGCTGATCTCGCGTATCAGCGCTATGAGCGTGCTCTCGGGCGAGGAGGACGCTATCTCGGAC
>CAURFS010000189.1:0-3816 GCA_963523845.1 uncultured Campylobacter sp.
CATCATGACTCCCATAAAAATAATATAAATCAACAAAAATCGGAGCGCCTACGAGTGCAAGATCGCCGATTGCGTCTAAAATTTTATGGCGGACGAACTCGTTTTCAAAACGTAAACCCTCTGGATTTAAAATTTTATTCTCATCGATTACGACGGCGTTTTCTAAACTGCCGCCTAGAGCCAGCCCTATGGAGCGTAGCGCCTGCACGTCTTTCAAAAATCCAAACGTGCGCGCTCGCGAAATTTCTTTGACGTAGGATTTCTTGCTAAATTCAAAAACATAGTGCTGAGTGCCGATGAGCGGATGGCTAAATTTAATCGTATAATCAAATTTAGGGCTCTTGCTCGGGCTTAGTCGCACGAGCTTATCGCCCTCGCGAACCTCCACGGCTCGCTTGATGATGAGAGCTTTTTTATTTGCGTCGAGCTCCTTTACGCCAGCTTCGTCCAAAAGCATACAAAAGCTCGCGGAGCTGCCGTCCATCACCGGAATTTCATTAGCATCGACGATGATGCGGATATTATCGATACCGTAGCCGTTGATGGCGCTCATTAGATGCTCGATCGTCGATATATAACCCTTTTCGTTGCCTACGACGGTCGCCATCTGCGTATTTATGACGTTTTTCGGCTCGGCTTTAAAACTAATACCAAGATCGCTTCTATAAAATACGATTCCACTGCCTGCCTCTAAAGGCTCTAACGTAAGTCTGATAGGCTCACCTTTGTGTAGCCCGATGCCGACGTTATGGACTTTCTTAGCTATCGTTGTCTGTCTCATTTCTATCCTCGTTTTCATTAACCCGCGCATTATATCGAAAATTTTAAAATTTACTTACCTTTTTCTATTACTTTTTTGGACGATTCTAAGACATCGGTAATGTTATCTTTCATCCACTTAGGATCCATCCACTCCTCGGGTCTTACGTCCACACCCTGAACTACGATGCCAAAATGCAGATGATCTCCGAAAGCAAAGCCGCTTGAGCCCGTCTGTGCTAGAATATCGCCCGGCTTTACGTCGCTGCCCACACTTAACTGCGTCGCCGAGCAGTGTCCGTATATGCCGTATAATCCAAAGCCGTAGTAAATTCCTAAATTTAATCCGAAAATTCCGTTTTCCTGCGCAAAAACTACCTTGCCGTAGTTGCTTTCTTTGATATCGGCGTTTGCGACGCTTGCTAGATCGAGTCCCATATGCCATGACTCGCTTACTTGTTCGTCGTTCATAAAAAATATCCGATGATCGGCAAAGCTTGCTACCGCTGCGCCTTTAGCAAGCGGATAAAAAGGCTTTAGCTCAAATCCATTTATTTTATCCTCGTGCACCGCGCTAGTAGCAGCGTGCAGATCATCTCCGTTTTTCTTACGCAGAGTTTCGTTTACGAATTTAAATTTCTCCAAATCGCTCATCGAGTTAAAATTCTGCGCATATTGGCTAGCCAGATCACTTACTTTGCCGTTAATGAAGCCCGGATTTAGCTTGATAGTAGAGACTTTATATTTTTTGTCCTGATAAAAATATTTGATTTGCGAAATGCTTTCGTTGCCTGCACGATCAGTGGCGACCGCTTCTGCGCGAAATTCGTCTAAATTTGCAGGCCACGCTACGAGAGATGCATAATAACCCTCTTTTACAAAAGGAATCGCTTTAAAAATTTTGCCATAGTTGGTTTTGATATAGACTTCGTTTAGGCGCTCGTCTTTTGCCGAAAATACAACTACAGCGCTACCGCCTTTGGTGATTTTATAGGATTGATTGATGATATTTATGACGGGCTTTTTGTCGTCTATTATTATATTTGCCGTTTTTACGCTCTTATTTCCTTGCGCAAAATTCCACGAGCTAATGTCGTTTGCAAAAACTTCAAGCTTGTAGTTTTTATCTTTATTAAGCATCAAATTTTTAGGAAATTGCACGGCAAGCTCTAGCGTAGTTTGCGGAACGTTCAGCTCCTCATTTAGTAGCGGTATCGTGCTGGCTCCGTCATTTAAGTTAACGCGAACGAGCTTAATGCCGGTATCGTCTGAAATTTTAATCTTTAAAGGCGAGGTTAAATTCCAATAAATTTCATTTTCCAGCGCAATTTGCGGAGGATTTTTTTCAAATTTCGGCGAGGTAAAAATTCTAAAGATTCCATAAACCAAAGCGCATATTATAATAACAAGCTTAACTTAAATTATCGGTAAAGCGAGGCAAAATTTAACGCAAATGTTTAGCGATTTACGAGGCGATTTAAAATTTTAAATTCTAGCGATTTTAGAATCTCAAAATTTATGAGCTTTAAAATTCAGTGGCGCGCTAAATCCTATGCAGTGAAATTCCGCGCACAACAAAGCGGAGTTTATCGTCTATATCGTAATCTTTAAAATTTCAATATAGAATTTCTTTAAATTATGCTAATGGCTTGTATTGATTTTTTAGAACTCTTGTGCTTAAAATTTTACCATACGAATGAAATTCTAAACTATCTTGATAAATAAAATTCTAAAAAATTCAAAGCAAGCTACGCGTTTAAATTTCATCCTAAGCCGAGCGGAATTCCAATTAAAATTTAGCTCAACCCGCCTACAATAATTCGGCTGCAAATTAGCGCGACAAG
This sequence comes from uncultured Campylobacter sp., assembly GCA_963523845.1. Classification (GTDB taxonomy): domain Bacteria; phylum Campylobacterota; class Campylobacteria; order Campylobacterales; family Campylobacteraceae; genus Campylobacter_B. The sequence goes on from CAURFS010000189.1 coordinate 2,604, forward strand.
AAAAGTCAAAATTGCGAGCGTTATTAAATTTAAGGCGTGCGGTAGAAATTCCACGCACGCCACAGCGTTCGCAAGTCGCCGCGTTTAATTAAATCTAGCGCCGATGCTAAATTCGAAGCTATTTGTGTCGTCGTGCGGCTTTTTATTAAGCGGCTTAACGAAGTATAGTTGCAAAGGCCCCATCGGCGTCATCCACTCGATACCAGCACCCGTGCTGTAGCGCTCCTCTTCATTCCAGTCATGATCGCCGATCATTCCGTAGTCAAAAAACGTTACAAAGCGCATTTTAAGCCTATCGACCACCGGAAAGCTTAGCTCAAAGGAGTTATTGAAGCTCTGCATGCCGCCTGTTTCGATATAGCGGCAATTATTTGCATTTAAGCAAATCTCTTTTTTCGGGATACTGCGACCTTCGTAGCCTCTAATGCTTTTCATTCCGCCTAGGAATAGCTTTTCGTTGATCGGAATCTTTTTATTACCTTCCCACATATAGCCCGTTGCAGCTTTGTATCTAAAGATAATGTCGTGATCGATATAATCTCGCAAGCCAAAATAGTAGTTAAACGATCCTCGCGCCTTGGTGTAGTCCATATCGCCGCCAAGACCCGCGTATTCTAAGCTAGCACTTGCGATCATACCGCTTCTTGGCAAGTAATAATCATCTGTGCTATTATATGTAATAGACGGGATAATCGAGCTTTTTAAATTCTTGCCATCTAGATAGCCTGCTTTGGCGTAATATTCGTTTAAGCCCTTAATCTCGCTTTTTTCGAGATAATATGTAAGGCTTACATCGGTATTACGCCCGATCTTGCGACCGCCCGTGATTGAAAATCCGTAAGATTTCTCATCGTAGTCGTCCCAGTCGTAATCGTTGGCAAAGATCGATCCGCCTAAGCTATACTCAGAATCAAATACTCTAGGATTGGTTAAGCTCAAGCGTCCGCTTAGCTGATCGTCACTTTTTTCGACCGAGAATGCGCCGTGAAGACCGGTGCCAAATACGTTACGATCGCTGATACCGCCGCTAAGTAAAATTCCATCCTCGCTGCCATATCCGATACCACCCGTGATAGAGCCTGTAGGAGCTTCTTTAACTGCGACTTCAAGATCGATCTGATCGTTAGAAACGCGGTTTTCTTTAATCTCCACCTCATCGAAATACCCCGTGCGTTTTAAAGAATTTAACGAATCGTTGTAATCGGTTTTGCTA
>CAURFS010000190.1:0-3770 GCA_963523845.1 uncultured Campylobacter sp.
AGACAAATCAAGACAAATCAAGACAAATCAAGACAAATCAAGACAAATCAAGACAAATCAAGACAGTTTACTTGAAAAAATTCTTGATTTTATCGAGTATCCCCTCGTCGTCTCCGCCCTTGCTGCCGAAACTTTCTTGAAGCTCGCGCAGCAGTGCCTCTTGCTTCTCGTTCAATTTTTTAGGCGTCTGGACGTTTACCTGCACGATCAGATCGCCGTTTTTCTTGGTGCGGATATTCGGCGCACCCTCGCCGTAGATCGTGAAGCGCTGCTTGTCCTTGGTGCCTACTTTGAGTTTCAGCTCCGCCTTGCCGCGCGGCGTCGGCACCTCGATACTCTCGCCCAAGATCGCCTGCGTGAAAAACACCGGCACCTCGATATACAGGTCATCTCCGTCGCGCAGGAAGTGGCTGTCCTCCTTCACGCGCACTATCACGTACAGATCACCGATCTCGCCGGTTTTAGAGACGTTGCCCTTGCCGCTTAGGCGCACGCGCTGCCCGTCGTCGATGCCTGCGGGAATGTCAAATTTAAGGCTCACGTCCTCTTCGGTAAAGCCCCTGCCGCCGCAATCCTTGCATCTATCTTTTACGATCTCGCCCGTGCCGCCGCATTCGGAACAGCTTTGGATGAAGCTCATATATCCGCGCCTGACCGCGACGCGCCCAGTACCGCCGCAAGCGGAGCAAGTGTGTCTTTTTTTGTCCTTCGAGCCAGTAGCGTCGCAGGCGGAGCACGGCTTTTTGATCTTGTATTTTATCTCCTTGTGAACGCCTTCTAAGGCCTCTTTAAACTCCAGCGTTACGGCTAGCTCGGTATCTATGCCGTATGGATCACTAGGGCGCGAGCGACCGCCTCCGCCGAATGCCTGCTCGAAAAAATCGCCGAAAATAGAGCTAAAATCAAATCCTCCGCCGCCCGCGCTGCCGTATGCGCCGCTGATGCCCTCTTTGCCGTAGCGATCATACATCCTGCGCTTTTGATCGTCGCTTAAAATTTGATACGCTTCGTTGATCTTTTTAAATTTCTCCTCCGACTCCTTGTCGCCTTGGTTGCGGTCGGGGTGGAATTCCAAAGCGAGCTTTCGAAACGCCTTTTTTATCGTCTCGGTGTCAGCATCGCGCGCCACGCCTAAAATTTCATAATAATCTTCTTGCACGAAATTCTCCTTGAACTATACAAAAGGGGCAATTTTATCTAAATTTAATAAAACTCAAGTTAAGACTTAACTATTTTTATGTATAATGCAATATTTAAAATTTCAAATCAACGATGCAAAGGATAAAAAATGATAAATGTATTGATGATAGAAGACGACAGCGAGTTCGCACAGCTTCTAACCGAATATCTGGCTAAATTTAACATCCAAGTTACGAACTTCGAAGACCCGTATCTTGGCATTAGCGCTGGGATCAAAAACTACGATCTGCTGATTTTGGATCTTACGCTTCCGGGGATGGACGGACTTGAGGTCTGCAAAGAGATCCGCGAGAAATACGACATCCCGATAATCATCAGCTCGGCTAGAAGCGACGTGAGCGATCGCGTCGTAGGCCTTCAGATCGGCGCGGACGATTATCTACCCAAGCCTTATGATCCAAAAGAGATGCACGCGCGCATCATGAGCCTCATCCGCCGCTATAAAAAAGCTAGCGAGAAGGAAGAAACCGCCACGGATAGCGTATTTCGTATCGACGATAAGCGCCATGAAATTTACTTCGGCGAGGAATCGCTAGTGCTAACGCCTGCAGAGTATGAAATTTTAGAATACCTCATCAAGCAGCATAGCTTTTCGGTATCTCGCGAGCAGCTCGTATACCATTGCAAGAGCCTAAAAGATAAGGATTCAAAGAGCCTAGACGTCATCATCGGGCGCTTACGCACCAAAATCGGCGACAGTTCCAAAGCGCCTAAGCATATCTTTTCGGTTCGCGGTATCGGCTACAAGCTCATCGGATGAAACACTCCTTAATCACTAAAATTTCGGTTTTTTTTGTAATCGCGATCATCTTAGTCTGCGTGCTTTTCATCACGTTCGCACGGATGCAGATGAATAGAGCTCTAGGCAGCATGCAGGCTAATCAAATAAACGCGGTCAATAATCTACTTGAGCTATACAAGCGCAACGCCCCTCCCAGCGATATTGAGCGCTACTTCTCCAGCTATGGCTTGGAGCTTGTAAAAGACAAAAATATCATCCAAAACATCATCACGAGCGGTAAAATTTTTTTTGTTCAAGACACCTCTATTGGCGAGTTTAGCTCGGTCGAGTATAATAATTCGCTGTTTTTAAATATAAAAAACAACTCTTTCGTCGTTGTTTTCGAAAGCCTCGGCACGAAGAATTTAAACGATCCGCTTTGGGTCGGGTTTTTGCTTACGATGGCGGTTTTGATCTCGCTTTATTTATCGATCGTGCGAAGTTTTACGCCGCTAAAAAAGCTAAGCAAAAATATCAAAAAATTCGCCCAGGGCAACTTGGACGTAAATTTAGCCGCCACGCATAGCGAGGATGAGATCGGGCAGGTCGCGCAGGAATTTAACAACGCAATCGCTAAAATTCAAGAGCTGATCCGCTCGCGCCAGCTGTTTTTACGCACCATCATGCACGAGCTCAAAACCCCAATCGGCAAGGGCAGGCTCATTACGGAGATGCTCGATGACGAGACGCAAAAGGTGCGGCTCGTAAATGTCTTCGAGCGGCTTGAAATTTTAATCAACGAGTTTGCCAAAATCGAGCAACTGCTCTCAAAAAGCTACTCGCTAAATTATCAGGATTATCATTTCAGCCTCATTTTAGAGCAAGTAAAAGATATGTCTATGCTCGATAACTGGGACGAGCTCATCAACACGGATATCGAGTGCGACGCGGTGATAAACGTGGATTTCGGGCTATTTGCGCTGGCGATTAAAAATTTGATCGACAACGCCCTAAAATACTCCAGCGATAAAAAAGTCCGCATCATCTGCGACGAAAATAAAGTAAGTGTCGCCAACCGCGGAGCGGCGCTTGCAAAATCATTCGAGCACTACAAGCAGGCCTTTATCAGAAATAAAGACGAGAAAGCCACCGGCATGGGGCTCGGGCTTTACATCATCGATAAAATTTGCGAGCTGCACAAATTCCGCTTCGAGTACAATTACAGCGACGGTACGCACTACTTCTCGATCGTCTTTTCGCCGAAGGGCGCCATATGAGCGGCACAGACAGGTTTGAAGAGCTCGTCGCAAGCTTTGAAAAGCTCCCCGGCGTGGGCAAAAAATCCGCCCTGCGCTTTGCCTACTACGTAAGCGTGCAAAACTCCTTTTTAGGGCTAAATTTAGCGCACAATATCGAAGAGGCGGTGCGCGGACTGCACAGATGCCGCATCTGCGGTGCGGTATGCGAGGGCGAGATCTGCGAATACTGCGCCGATGAGGAGCGCGAAAGCGATAAAATTTGCATCGTCGAAAATCCCAAAGATATCTTTATTTTAGAGAGCAATAAAATTTACAACGGCCGCTACTTCGTGCTAGACGCCGCTGACGAAGATAAAATCGCGGCGCTACGCGAGATGGTGGAGCAAAACGGCGCGCGCGAGCTGATATTTGCGCTGACGCCTGGCATTAACTCAGACGGGATCATGCTCTACGTCGAGGACAAACTCGCGGATCTAGGTTTGAAATTTACCAAGCTCGCTCAGGGCGTGCCTACGGGCGTAAGCTTAGACAACGTCGATATGCTTTCGCTAATAAAGGCGATCAACGGGCGCACCGATATTTAAGCGGCG
>CAURFS010000191.1:0-3762 GCA_963523845.1 uncultured Campylobacter sp.
TCGTGCCGCTCTCAAACGCCGTAACTGCCGAACTCGTCATAGGCACAGGCGCAATTGATCTGTGGGTCGCCGATGTCCAAGATGTCTATCCTGCGATCATGGACGTAGCTAACTGCTTCCAGACTAAGGTCGTTACCACAAGCTCATCAGCTAGGCTTCCCGGAGCCGAGCATATAGGCTACGATCACCACCATAGCAATATCGCCGAAACTAGGAATTTAGCGCGTAAAATTCTAGATCGCGCATTGCAATCTCACGAAAAGCGCAAGGGCCTGCCGGTATATATCCCGCCGTACGAAGTCGAGGCCGAAGTGGGCTTTTCGGTAGAATTCGTCCATAAGCACTACGGCGGCATGGAGCCGTTAGCGTACGCGCTAAAAAGCGGTGAAATTTTAGGCATCGTAAATATGGTCGGCTGCACCAATCCTAAAGTGCCTTATGAGCGCGCTATCATAGATGTCGCACAAACCCTAATCGAAAATAACGTCCTAATCCTAACCAACGGCTGCGCGTCGTTCCCGCTAATGAAGCTGGGCTTTTGCCAAAAAAGCGCGTATAAAAAAGCAGGCGCGTCGCTACGGGCGTTTTTAGAAAAAGATGAGCTTCCGCCGGTGTGGCACGTGGGCGAGTGCATCGATAATACCCGCTCTAGCGGAATTTTCGCAGGTATCGCAGGAGTGCTAGGCAAAAATCTCTACGAGCTGCCGCTTGCCTTCACCTCTCCCGAGTGGGCGAACGAAAAGGGCGTCGATGCCTCGCTTGGATTCCGTCTAATGGGCATCGACTCGTATCACTGCGTCGAGTATCAAATCCACGGCTCCGCAAATGTCATACACTTTTTCAAAGAAGGCACCAGGCGTGCGCTTGGCTCTGTGATGCACGTAGATACCGATCCGGTCGCGCTTGCGTTAAAAATGGTAAGCGACATGCGCTTAAAACGCAAATCCCTAGGCTGGCAGTAGCAACGGACGGATTCATTTCGCATCGCATTTTAAGCGATGCGAAATTTCATGATAAAATTTAACCTCTTGCGGTCAAATAAAATCCCGCGGCCAAACGGCAAGTAAAATTCTACAACTAAGCGGCTAGCAAAACCGGGGTCAAATAAAGAAAAAATTTTCGCGCCGCATCCGTTCGTGGAATTTTAAATCAAATCTTCAGATTTTGTATAAAATTTCGCCGCGCGCTGTGTCTGCTGCTAAATCGGCGAAATTTAGCCGGGCAAAATCCGCCATCGAGCTTAAGCGCATCTTTCGCGAAAGGATGAAATTTTAAAATTTCATCTCAGCGTAAATTTCGTAGGCGCTCATCTGAAATCCACAAGCTAAATTTCGCTTAAAAGCCTTATTGCACGAAGCTGTACCCCATTAGATTTGCCCGCGTATATGAAAGCCGAAATCATAAAAATTTAATATGATATGTGCTAAAATGCCACATCTGTTTAAGGATTTAGATGCATAAATCAAAGCCGCTGCAGCCACTGCGTCATCATCGGCAGAAGACGTCGTGCGAGGCGGAGGTGCTGCTGTCAAGTCCTGCGTTTCGCAGCTTGAGGCGGTGCAGCAAAAGCGCGTCTATGCTGCGCCTGCAAACATTTTCGGCTGAGACCGCACGGGTGCAAGGACGCTACTACAAATCTTGCAGGCGGCTAAAATTTTCATCCAGATCTTTTCTGAAATATTGATCTTGGAGCTATCACTAAGGAATTTTACTGCAAGCCTTTCGCTACGGGCCGGAAGGCGGAATTTAAAGCGGAATTTTAAGCGTGTTTCAACGAGGCGAAATTTCAAAGGTTAAATTCAAGACAAAAGATAAAATTTAAAGCAAGGGAAGGTATGAGAAATTTTAAATTTATGCTCGTGCTGCTGATACTGGCGACGATCGCAACGATCGCGATATCGCTTTGTATAGGGCGCTTCGGTCTAAGCATCACCGAGGTTTTAAAAGCGCTTAGCGGCGGCGAGGTAGCGCAAAACGTCCACAACGTCGTTATGGATGTGCGCTTGCCGCGCATCATCGCCGCGGTACTCGTGGGTGCGGCGCTAGGCATCAGCGGCACGGCGTATCAGGGCGTCTTTAAAAACCAGCTCGTTTCGCCCGATCTTTTAGGCGTCAGCGCCGGAGCTTGCGTGGGCGCAGCGATCGCGATCCTGCTTGATCTAAACATCCTTTTGATCCAGCTTTTCGCCTTCGTTTTCGGGCTCGCGGCGGTTTGCATTACGCTTCTGATCACGCGCGCGCTGCGTTCAAGCGCCACCATAATGCTCGTGCTTGCCGGCATCATCGTAAGCGGTCTGATGGGCGCGCTTATCGGATTTTTAAAATTTATGGCGGATCCCGAGACGAAGCTTGCAGACATCGTGTATTGGCAGCTAGGAAGTCTCGCGAAAGTAGATCCCTCTGTGCTGGCGATGATAGCGCCGGTGATGGGGGTTTGCATCGCTATCTTGGTGCTGATGAGTTACCGAATAAACGTCCTATCTATGGGTGATGCGACCGCGGCGAAGCTCGGCGTAAACGTCGTGCTAGAGCGGGGCATCATCATCGTCTGCGCGACGCTACTAACCGCAAGCAGCGTGTGTATCAGCGGCATAGTCGCGTGGGTGGGGCTTTTGATGCCGCATCTAACGCGCATGATCGTGGGCGTGAGCAACACCAAGGCGATCCCCGCGAGCATATTTTTAAGCGCGATCTTCGTGCTCATCGTAGATGACGTAGCGCGCAGCATAAATCAAAGCGAAATCCCGTTAGGGGTGCTTACGGGTTTTATCGGCACGCTATTTTTTATATTCATCCTGCTTAAAAACAAAAGGAAGCTAAATGGTTAGGGTTGAGAGCTTAGACTTCGGCTACGTAAAATCCGCCCCTCTAACGCTGCGCGACGTGAATTTCAACCTCGAAGCAGGCGCGATGCTGACGATTTTGGGGCAAAACGGCGCGGGCAAATCGACGCTTTTAAATTTAATCAGCGGCACGCTTGAGCCTCTGCGCGGCAAAATTTCAATAGACGGCAAGGATATGGCGAGCCTCAGCGCCAAAGGGCGCGCCGAGATCATCGGCTACGTCTCGCAAAGCGAGGTCTGCGAGTACTACTACAGCGTCTTTGAGTACGTCCTGATGGGGCGCACGGCGCATATAGGGATCTTTTCGCAGCCGAGCGAAAACGACTACAAACTCGCGCAGCGCTACATGAAAATGCTTGAAATTTGGCACCTAAAAGACAAAATCATCACACGCCTAAGCGGCGGCCAGAGGCAGATGGCGTCTATCGCGCGCGCCCTTTGCAGCGAGCCTAAGATCGTGATCTTCGACGAGCCGACCTCGGCGCTGGATTTTGCCAACCAATACAAATTCCTCCGCGCCACAAAGGAGCTTCTCAAAAACGGTTACACCGTCGTTTTGGCCACGCACAATCCCGACTTCGCGCTGCTTTTGGGCGGATACGTAGCGCTCGTAAAAGGCGGCGGCGAGGTCGCATACGGCAAGGCCGAGCAGATTATAAAAAGCGAAATTTTAAGCAAACTATACGATCTGAAGCTCGACGTCAGCTACAACGAAAAGGTCGGTCGCGTCTGTTGCTTGACGTATCCATTCTAGTCTTTACTTCGCGGACGAGCTTAGCTCGTCCTTGCGACGGGGAGCTTCGCTCCCTCGACCCACCTAAAGTTACAGAAATTTTACTGCGTAAAATTTTAAAATTTATTAGTTTGACTTCTCGGTTCGAATAAAGTCCGAGCCTGCGAGCGGGGCTCTGCCCCACAC
>CAURFS010000192.1:0-3756 GCA_963523845.1 uncultured Campylobacter sp.
CGCCTGCGGGCGGTCGTAGCGAAACATCGAGCCTTGATAATAAAATTTATTCACGCCGCCGCTGCGATCGAGCTTTTTTTCGATAAAGGCGCGCACGACGCCTGCGGTGCCCTCGGGGCGCAGGCAGACGCTATCGCCGCTTTTGTCGCTAAACTCATACATCTCCTTGCCGACGATGTCGCTGCTCTCGCCGACGCTGCGGCGAAATAGCGCGGTCTGCTCGAGCTTGGGAGTTTCGATGAGGCAAAAGCCGTAATTGCGCGCCACGCGCTCGCATACGCTTAAAATTTGCGAGTAGATGCGCGCCTGTTCGTCCAAAATATCGTTCATACCGCGAAGTGCTTTGATCATCTATGAAATCCTTTGTGAAATTTTAAAATTTTTTGGGGCGATTATAGTTAAATTTTCCTAAATTTTAAGCCCTGCCGCTCGCAGCAACGTATCGGTTCTGCTTATTTGCATCGCGCGCCGCTTCGTGATAAATTAAATTCGGCAAAGTACGGATAAAAAGGCAAACCTCAAAGGTCGCTAAATTTCAATCGCCTATGCAAGCTCAAGCGAAAGTATCTCCGTGATCTCGCCCGCTTCGTCCTCGCAGCTTACGGCGATATAATCAAAGCCGTTTGCCTTAACCTCATCCCACGAGGCGGTCCCGCCGTTTATCAGTATGACCTTGCCGCTCTCATCCGTTTCGTATTCGTCCATTTCGTCGTCGTAATCGATGCTGTAGCCGAATTTTAAGCGGATCTTGCACGGCGGTAGGTTAAATTTCACAAGCTCGCGGCGGCCTACTTTTTCTGCGTCAAGCTCGTCGCAAAACATCGCGTTGTAGCCGTGCGCAGCGCCGTCAAAAAGTAAAATTTCCTCGCCCGTTTTCACGCATTTGGCTACGAGCTTGCACGGCACGAGCTCGCCCTCGTCGTAAAAATCGGCGATATAGTCGTTCGGCAAGGCTTCGCCGCGAAAAAGCTCGCCGAAATAATAAATTTCAAAGTATTCGCCGCCCGCGCCGGATCTGACTTGGGCATTTAGATAATCGTCCCGAGTTACGTTAAACAGGTTGTTTGCTAGATAAGTAGGCACCCTATCGTTCATCTTTGCTCCTTTGGCGTAAATTTTAAAATTTCGCGAAATTATAGCATACCTCGCGTCCGAAGCGTCTGCTCGCGCAATCAAAAGGCGGGCCGTTTGCAAGCCTGCTATCGCCGCGCGACTTAAAATTTCGCATACGGCGCGACTTGAAATTCTAATTACAGCGCGGTCGCCGCTCTCGCTCGCACATACAGGCTCGTTGGCGAGCTAGGCTTAAGAGATGAATAAGCCCTGCCGCTCGCACTCTTTTGCACATACGCAGCCTGCGAGCACGGCTTGTAAAATTTTAATTTGCTTGTATCGTTTGTAAATTTTAATCTGCTCGCACGGCACGTAAATTCTAATCCATTTTGCCATTTGCGATTTTTAATCTGCCCGCATCATTTGCGAATTCTAATCCTCTTGCGTCATTTTGCAAATTTTATCTGCTCGCGCGGCACGGCTCCGTCTATACAAAGCGGACTTTGAAATTTTTTCTGGAGCGGGATCTGTTTGTGAAGCGCGCTCCGTGATACCTTGCGCCCGCTTGCTTTGAGGTTACGAAAGCGCGAGTAAAACTGCGCGCCGCAAGCGACACGGACAAATCTAAACGCCGTGCGGAAATTTTAAGCCGCGCGCCGTATGGGTTTGGACTTGTTTGCTTTAAGCAGATTACGAAATTTCATTACTTTCGGGGTTCAAACCTCGCCCGCCCGCAAGCGGCGAGATAGATCTAAATGCCGCGCGAAATTCTAAGCTGCGCGGAAGAGCAACCCGCTGCGGGCCCTTAAAATTTGAGCGGCAGTTATTACTTTGCCGCAAATCTCGGTTAAAAATTTAAACGGCGAGATCGTTTCGCCACTTTTTTGCGTAAAACAAACCTAAGACGGCTCGCTTCGTCCCCTCCTGGCGGCGCTAAATTTGTGCGGATATCGGTTAAAATTTAATACGGCAAGTCCTACTTCGCCGCCTTGAAGCTCAGAATTCCTCGTAGCGGCGATCGATGATCTCTTTGATCTCGGCGTAGTTTTGCGGCGAGTTTTCTATGTAAAAATAGGCGTTGTCGAAGTTTTTATCGCCGAATTTGCGCGCGACGAAATCGTCGTAATCTTGCAAATACCAGCCGTGCGTTTTGGCAAATTTCGTGCGGTCCGTGGTGTAGTAGGCATTTGCGAAGGCCTTGCCTGCGGTGTTTAGCTCGTCGCTGCTTAGCACGCCGTCCATGGCGTCGAAAAAATACTGACGGTAATCAAAGCTATCGTCCATCCGCGCTATATCGTCCGCGAAATCCGCCGCGAAGTCCTTGGAGTAGAGCTTGCGCTCCATGCACCAGCGGAAGAAAAACGCGATGTGCGTCGCGCCGTTTTCCTGCGGGATATCTGTCGGCGCATTTTTTGCGCCCCAGTGCCATTTTGCCTTGTCGTAGGTCACGTAAGCCAGTTTGCTCTCCTTTTTTTGGACTTTAAGTTGCATAAATTTTAGAAATTAAAAGCAAACGACGCTTGGTAAAGCTCTAAATTTTATCCGATGCAATCTGCGCCGTGAAATTTCAAATTTTATATCAGATCGCCCATTACCTCATAATCGCATTCGCTTCGTAAAATTTTGCCGCGACTAAAATTACGTTTAAATTCTATCGCATCTCGTAGAATTTCATGCACCCCGTCCTATGTCTTTCAGTCGCTGCTTTGCCGCAGCCGTCACGTCCTCTTCGTAATCATACCACGCAAACATCGCGCCGTGCTGCACCGAGCCGCCCAGCAGATCGCCTCCCTGGCGGTTTTTCAGATCGATATTTGCGACCTTGAATCCATCCAGCGTCGCTGCGAACTCACGCAGGCGTTGCGGTGGAGATTTTAGCTTGGTGTAGAGGTAGCAGCACCCCGCCTGTCCCTTGCGCCCGACGCGTCCGCGCAGCTGATGAAGCGACGCGAGCCCCATCCGCTCGGCACCCACGATTAGGATGACGCTAAGCCGCGGCAGCGAGATACCCACTTCGACGATCGTCGTAGTTATCAGCAGTCGCCCCTCGTCGCGGAAGCGGCGCAGAACCTCCTCCTTGTCCTTGTCGCTGCCGTGAGTGATCATCACGTCCGCAAACTGAGCCTTCCAAAACGGCGCCGCCTCCTCAAGGCTTTGATAGACCGAGCTCTCGCTTTGCTGCACGAGCGGATATACGATGATCGCTTGATTGCCAGCGTCGAGCTCTCGGCGCAGATCCTGCATAAAGCCCGTAAATCCGTCGTTTTGTAGGATTTTAGTTTTGATCTGTTTTTCAAACGGCAGCTGTTTTAAAAAACTAAAGCTCACGAGCTCGGATTGGATCATGCTTAGCGTACGCGGTATCGGTGTGGCGCTAAACTGAATGAAATGCGCGCGAAACTCGCCGCTTCCCGTTAGGCGTGCGATCTTTTCGCGCTGATTCGAGCCGAAGCGGTGCTGCTCATCGACCATTATGAGATTTGACGGCGCGAGCTCGTGGTAGAGCAGGGCGTGAGTGCCGATGATAAGGTGCGCGCCTGCGAAATTCGGTTCGCGATCGCCGCTTTTTACGAGCAGGACCTTAATCTGCGGCGGCAACAGACGGCACGCCTCGGCGTAAATTTGCTCGGCCAAGATGCTCGTAGGCGCCATCAGATAGCTGATGCGCGGGTAATTCATCGCCGCGCTCGCGAGGATCACGAG
>CAURFS010000193.1:0-3728 GCA_963523845.1 uncultured Campylobacter sp.
CGAAGCAACCACCGATTTTGATGCGACAAACCCAAGAGATCATCACCAATATCGAGAAATATCTGGGCGCGCCGCTGCTTACCTACTTCAATTCGGGCGCGGGCAGCGTCTGCGGCAACGACGCGATCAGTATCAACGACCACCTAAAGGGCAAGCATTTCGAAAAGCTCTACCTTTACATCAAATCTGACGGCGGCAGCGGCATAGCATCGCTTAAGATCGTCTCGATCCTGCGCAACCACTGCGACGAGCTGATCGCGCTGGTGCCGGCAAACTGCGCTTCGGCGGCTACGATGATGGCGCTTGGAGCGAATAAAATTTTAATGGGGCCGCTAGGCTATCTCACGTCGGTCGATACTTCGCTGCGCCACGAGCTTTCGCCGGTTACGAACACCAACGACCAAGCCAACGTTTCGATGGACGAGCTAAGCCGCGTGGTGAAGCTTTGGAAAAATAACGAGCGCCCGAACGACGAGAACCCGTACAAAGAGCTTTACAAATATATCCATCCGCTCGTTTTCGGCGCCGTCGATCGCGCAAGCAGCCTGTCGCTCAAAATTTGCCGCGAAATTCTGCGCTACCACTTCGAAGATGAGCAAAAGATCGCCTTTATCAGCGACAAGCTAAACAGCGGCTATCCGTCGCACGACTATCCGATCTTATTCAGGGAGGCTAACGAGCTTGGGCTTCAGGTCGAGAAGATGGATACGCGCCTAAGCGAGATGCTTCAAATTTTAAACGAGCTCTACGCCGAGATGGGGCAGCGCACATTCACCGACTTTGATGAGAACAACTACCACGACAACAACATCGCCAACATCATCGAAATTTCGGGATGCCAGATCTACTATCAGATCGACAAGGACTGGTTTTATCGCGAGGAGGAGAAGCGCTGGATCGTGCTAAACGATGAGAGCTCGTGGCGCAAAAACGAGATCGACGGCAAAAATATCAAAAACAGCATCTATTATATTTAGTGCGGTTTTGGATATCGTGCCGATTTAAATTTGCGGCTTATAAAATTTAAATCGGCGTGCAAAATTTAAACGAGCAGCAGCGACAAGGTGCGATTGATGATGACATAGCCGCGCTTATGGACGAGTTGGAAAATAGGATGTGCAGGTAAATTTAAAATTTAAAAAGCGGCAAAAGTAAGCGCCAACCTAGCTTGGCGATAAAAGCTGCGCCGTGAAATTTTAAATTTAGCCGGTTCGCGCCGATCTTTTCGGCTAAGCTTACGCTGCGGTTTAAATTTACGTTTTACGGTGCGGCTTTTAAATTTAGCCTTTGCAAGCGGCGCAGAATTTTAAGATTTACGTCCGCGCGAGCAAAGCGACGGTATTTGAGAAGCAAAATTAAAATTTGCGCGCGGTAAATGCGGTAAATTTAGCAAATTTCGCTTTGCCGATCCCGCTTCATAAATTAGGCAAAATTTTAAAATTTAAAGGATTTTTCGCGATGAAATTTTTTATCTCGTCTCTGTTTTTGGCTCTGTCGCTGCTCGGCTGCGCGGGCAAAAACTCGCTCGCAACCGATAAAACCTACGTTCTTTCAAACGAGCTTGGGGATACGAAATACGCTTTTTACGGCGACAATCTCTACGAAAACGGCGCGATTTTAGGCCCTTACGAAACGCGAGGCGATGCGAAGCTTGCGATTTTAGGCGGTAGCGGCGCAAATTTAGACAAAAACGCAAAGCTCATAAAACTATATTTTTTCGAGCGCAGATACGGCGCGATCTATACCGTAAGCCATAAAAACGGGGCCTGCGCCGAGTACAATAAGGGAAATTTCGTAGATTTTCAAATTTTATTTAATATTTTTCAAAGCAAAGAGTGGTTTAATTATAGTGGCGGTATCTCTGTGGGCAGCGAGAGGCTAAAAGAGCTGAGTTCGGCGCGTATGTCGAAATTTAACGGCGCAAAGCTCGGCGCGGCGGATGAAAAGACGAGGCGCGAGTATCAAAAGGCTCGCCGCGAGGCGATTTTGTATTTTCAGCTTAACGCAAACGACATGCGCGAGCTGATTTTTAAAAAATTATGCGAATAAATCAAAAGGAGAAAAGATGAGAGCGTTAATCAGCGTCAGCGATAAAGAGGGCGTCGTAGAGTTTGCCAAAGGGCTTGAGCAGCTAGGATTTGAAATTTTAAGCACGGGCGGCACGTTTAAGCTTTTGCGCGAAAATGGTGTCGCGACGCTCGAGGTTAGCGAGTACTCGGGCTCGCCCGAGATGTTTGAGGGGCGGGTTAAGACCCTGCATCCAAAGATCCACGGCGGAATTTTGTATAAGCGAAACGACGCAAATCACGTAAGCCAAGCCGCGCAGTACGACATCGGCGGCATCGATCTCGTGTGCGTAAATTTATATCCTTTTAAAGCGACCGTAGCCCGCACCGACGATTTTTCCGAGATCATCGAAAATATCGACATCGGCGGTCCTGCGATGGTGCGAAGTGCGGCTAAAAATTTCGCAAGCGTCTATGTCGTTACTAGCCCGTTTGATTACGACGCGGTTTTGAAAATTTTGGCGAGCTCGGACGAGAGCGAGAAGCTGGAATTTAGACAAAATTTAATGATAAAAGCTTACGAACACACCGCAGCCTACGACGCGATGATCGCAAACTATATGAACGAGCGCTTTAACGGCGGCTTCGGCGCGAAAAAATTTATCACGGGCAGCAAGGTATTCGATACTCGCTACGGCGAAAATCCGCATCAAAAGGGCGCACTGTACGAGTTCGAGGATTTTTTTAGCAACCATTTTAAGAGCCTAAAGGGCGAGGCGAGCTTTAACAATATGACCGATATGCACGGCGCGCTGATGCTCGCTAGCAGCTTCGGAGAGGCGCCTGCGGTAGCGATCTGCAAGCACGCCAATCCATGCGGCTTTGCCGTGAAGGGAAGCCTGCTTGAAAGCTACGTAGAGGCGCTAAAATGCGACCCCGTCTCGGCATACGGCGGCGTCGTAGCGATAAACGGCGTTTTGGACGAGGAGCTAGCGCATAAAATCAATGAAATTTTTGTCGAAGTTATCCTTGCCGCTCGCGTCACGCCCGCGGCGCTTGCGGTATTTGAAAAGAAAAAGCGCATTAAAATTTTCGAGCAGGGCGGGGAGTTTTTAATCCGCGAAAACGACAAGTATGATTTTAAATTTATCGACGGCGGCTTCGTATATCAGCAGCGCGACTACGTGGGCGCGGGCGAGGTCGCAAACGCCCGCTGCGTCACGGGGCGCGCGGCGAGCCAGAGCGAACTTAACGATCTAAAAATCGCGTGGCAGATCGCCGCGCTTACGAAAAGCAACTGCGTGGTTTACGTCAAAAATCGCGCGATGGTCGCGATCGGCATGGGTATGACGAGCCGCGTGGACGCCGCGCGTGCAGCAGTGGCAAAGGCTCGCGACGTGGGCGTCGATCTGAGCGGCTGCGCGCTTGCCAGCGAGGCGTTTTTCCCGTTTAAAGACAGCATCGAGATCGCCCATGCTGCGGGCGTCGCGGCGGTGGTGCAGCCCGGCGGCAGCATCCGCGACGATGAGGTGATCGCAAGCGCCGACGAGTTTGGCATGGCGATGTATTTTACGGGAGTGCGCCACTTTTTGCACTAAATTTTGCTCGCCTGCGACGGAGCGGATCTTGTTGCTCGCTGCGTAGCGCGCGCGATATAAATTTGGCCGCGCTCCGCTACGTGGCGGAGGCAGTGAGGATCCGACTGTTAGCACTTCGTTATAC
>CAURFS010000194.1:0-3696 GCA_963523845.1 uncultured Campylobacter sp.
AGATCGCAAGCTACAAAGCCGCGGGCGATAAGATCGTCATTGTCACCGCCTCGCTAGAAGACTGGCTGCGTCCGTGGTGCGATGCGCAGGGCTTGGAGCTTTTAGGCACCAAAATACGGCGCAAAGGCGGCATCATCACGGGCGAGATCGAGGGGCAGAACTGCTACGGTGCGCAAAAGGTAGCTCGCGTGCGCGCAGCATACGACGTGCAGGCTTTCGATCGCGTCATCGCTTACGGCGACAGCAGGGGCGATCGCGAGATGCTCGAGTTTGCCGACGAGGCACACTACAAGGCGTTTGAGTAAAATTTAACGGCTGAAAGCTTAAAATAGCATCTGCGACGACTGCGCTTTTGCCGTGAGTCAGAATTTAGCTCACGCAGAATTTTATCCTTTTAAATTTATCGCGCTTATCTGCGGAATTCTACACCGCACGATAAATTTATATTTTATCGCAGCGCAAAAGCCCTGAATTACGAAATTTTGTTGCAGAATTGGATTTTAAAATTCTTGGTGCAGATAAAATTCTGAAATTCCGTCGTGCATAAAATTTTAAAATTTTATCGTAGCGTGGAATTTTGCTCCGAATGGAATAGATGTTTTTAAACCGAGCGTAAGATAAAATTTTAAATTTTAGAATTTTACGAAATTTTGCAGCTACAAAAATTCTAAAATTTGCAGATCGCGGAATCTCGCTCGTCGTGTGCGAAGCGGAATTTTAAAATTTCAAAATTCCGCTTCTTAGAATTCCAAGGCCTAAAGCATATTATAAATTCCGTCTAAAAGGAAGTATTTTTTATCCGCAGTGCCGCGGTAAAACGGCTCGAAAGTGTCTTCATAAGCCTTTTTGAAAAAGCCTTCTTTGCTTAGCTTGATTAGATCGGCATTAATGAAATCAAGCAGGCTTTGATTGCCTTTTTGCACGCCGACGCCTAAGAATTCCGCCGCGCCTAGGTTTTTAAACGGCACTTCGAGCGTATCGTCCACGACGGCGTAGGCTAGGACGATGATGTTGTCATTGGCGTAACCGTCGGCTCTGCCGTCCTTCATCATCGCATAGCACTCGGAGGTATTTTTGCAGTAAACTAAATTGCTAAATTTCTCTTTGCGTAGATAGCGCTCGGTCATTGAGCCGTTGGGATTTTTTTCGATTGAAATCCTCATATCGCGAACTTGCGCGAAGTCCTTCACTTGATCCTCCTTACGCGTTACAATGCCAAAATTTACCGATAAATACGGCAGTGAAAAATCCACCTGCTTCTTACGCTCTTGCGTAATCATAAAGGTGCCGATAACCAGATCGACCTTGTTATTTTGCAAAAACGGGATCCTCTCTCCCGCGGTTACGGCCACGAACTCGACGCTTCCTTTGTTTTCGCCGAAAATGTCCTTAGCGATTGCGCTGGCAAGCTCGATCTCAAAGCCCTCAAATTTGCCGTTAACGGACTCGCTAAGCGGCGGACGACCTTCGCGCACGCCCACTCTGATAACCCCTGCCTGCCTGATTTCATCTAGTGTATTTGCAAAAATGCTAGCGCAAAATAAGGCTAAAATAAAAAGTAATCTCATAAAAAGCCCCCTACTTTTTAGTTTTCGGAATAATTATAGCACTATATATTTTAGAGAAAATAAATGCAAGCGGTTTAAAATTCAATCACCGCGCGTATGCAGGTTTAAAATTTAGGGGCGAATCGGAGATTTAAAATTTCGCAAATTCGCTAAATTTTAAATCCCAAGATTTTAGTTATACAAGCTACTGCGATAAATTTTATATTTTAATTTCTAGCTCTACGCTTTTATAGCAAATCATAAATTCCATCTAAAAGGAAGTATTTTTTATCCGCTGTGCCGCGGTAAAAAGGCTCGAAAGTGTTCTGATAAGCCTTTTTGAAAAAGCCCTCTTTGCTTAGTTTGACAAGCTCTGCGTTGATGAAATCAAGCAGCTCCTTATTTCCCTTTTGCACGCCAATACCGATGAAATCGGGCTTGCCGAAGTTTTGAAACGGCACTTCGAGCGTATCGTCCACGACGGCGTAGGCTAGCACCGTGATGTTAAGGTTGATGTATCCGTCGGCTTTGCCGTCTCGGATCATCGCGTAGCATTCGCTCGTGCTTTTGCAGTAGCCTACGTTGTTAAATTTCTCTTTTTTGAGGTAATTATCTACGGTCGTGCCCTCTTCAGTGATGAGCCTCATATCACGCAAACGCGATATATCTTTGATGGCGTCTGCTTTGCGAGTTAGCACGCCGAGATTGGTCGAAAAATACGGCATCGAGAAGTCTACATGATTTTTGCGCGCCGAATCAATGACGAAGGTAGCTGCGACCATATCGACTTTATTATTGACTAGATATGAGACGCGATCAGCGGCGCTTAGAGAGACAAACTGCACTTCGCCTTGTTTAGCGCCGAAAATCGCCTTTGCGATCGCATTGGCAAGTTCGATCTCAAAGCCTTCAAATTTACCGCCGCTAATCTCGCTAAAAGGCGGTCTGCCGTCTCTGACGCCGACTCTGATGACGCCGCTATTTCTGATCTCTTGCAGCGTGTTTGCAAAAAGCCCCGCACAAAGCAAGATCAAAGTAAAAAGTAGTTTCATTTGTCGCTCCTTTGTTTAGGTTATTTACGGCTAATTCTAGCGAAATTAAAATCAAAAGGCGCTTTTTTAGGCTAAATTTATTTGCCGTTTGCTTTTTATGAAATTTCAAGGCGCCATTAAATTTAGCCTTAGATTTGATATAATCGCGCAAAATTTAAGCGAGGGCGATATGAAAAATTCTATCTTTTTGTGGCTTTTACTTGCAGTCTGCGCTTTCGGCGCCGCTAAAGAGGATGCGGCAGCTTCTACTACGCAACAGACGGCGTCAAATTTGCCGCAGCCGAATTTTGAAATTTTTTACGATGAAAATGCTAGCGACGCGCAGATTGATGCGGGCTTGGACGCGCTTTTGGAATTCGCGGCGCAAAACAGGGGCAGGATCGACGAGGATTTCGGGGAGTTTGGCGAGCGAATTTTTACGCCATTTATTGCAAATATGAAACTAATGCGAAGCGGAAAGCTTGATTTTACACGAATTACTCGAATACTTGCGTTTAAGCCTGATTTGAACTACAATGAAGGATATATCGGCTCGCCGTTGCAAACTGCGATTTCTTACGGCTGTCCGCTTGATTTTGGTGCGGGCATTGATGCGCCAAGCAGCGCTGATTTGGGTGCAGACGAAAAGAATTTGATAACTCCAAGCGAAAAGTTAGGACGTCGCACAATTTTAAAAAATGCGGATGTGTTGCGATTAGTGCGATTTTTGGTAGAGCACGGCGCAAATATACATGCACGCGGGTCGTTACATCTAGCCACATCGTGCGGAGATTTTGAGACGTTTTCATTACTTCTTGAGCTGGGCACTACAGATATTAGCGGCGTGGTAAGCTCGGTTGCAGGCGGAGAGCTGCTATTTTTACGAGATGCAGGTTTTATCGTTTCGGCATATAAAAATCCGCCTGATCCACGTGCTCGTGAGTTCATAAAGAGCGCGAGATTTAAAAAATTCCGCGACGAGAGGCTACGCTATGTGGAGGAAATTTTAAAATTTCAAAGCTTGCGCGAGCTACCGCAAAATGAGTTAACGGGCTTGATTAAGCTAGCCGCAGTACTGGATGATACAGACACGGCGGAGTTTTTGCTCGCTCACGGCC
>CAURFS010000195.1:0-3650 GCA_963523845.1 uncultured Campylobacter sp.
ATACCATATGGAGCCTTCATAGCGTTATTAAATATCTTAAAGCTATCAGGTTGCATACCGAGCTTTTCCAGACATATGATAACCTTGGATTTAACGAGTAAACGCATAACGGTAGATTCGCCATTGATAATAGGCAGTGTCGAAATACGGAAGTCGTATTCGCGACCTGAAATTTTCATACTAAACCTGCCGTCCTGCGGCTTACGGCGCTCGGCGATATCCATATTTGAAAGTAGCTTCAATCGGCTTACTAGCGGTGGATAGATATCCTTATCAAAGATAAAAATTTCAGCGAGCATTCCGTCGATTCTGGTACGTACGACGCAGTTATTCTCGGTCGGCTCGATGTGAATATCGCTACCGCGCATCTTAATAGACTGGCTGATTATCATCTCAATGAGCTTCAAAATCGCCGAGGTATCATCGCTGCTTCCGCTACCGCCGGTGTTGGCGAGCTCTTTGCGGATCTCCGCTACGAGCCCCTTAATACTCTCTGAAAGCTCAAGCTTAGATAGATATTTATTTACTTGATTTGGATCGGCTACTACGATTTTAAGCAGCTGTTTACTAAACATAGCCTGCGCCTTATCTTGCGACTCAAGATTAAACGGATCAGAAAAAGCAACGTAAATATTCAGATCATCCGCTTTAACCGGTATCACGCCGTATCTTTTAAGCTGTGCGGTAGGAGTGCGCTCCGATAGCCTGAAGTCTATGTCGATATCGTCTAAATTCATATACGATAGGTTCATTTTTTTGGCTAGAATTTGCAAAAATTCTTTCGGATCCATCGAAAATTTTTCGCTTATATCGTCAAATGCTATCTGACGACGCTTGTATAACTCAACTAAAATCGAGCAAAAATCATCCTGGCTTAGATAGTTATCTCCGACTAAAACCTCTCCTAGCGTCAAGCCAATATCCATCTTGTCCTTGATTTCTGGAACAACGGTACTAGTAAGGATATTGTTTCGTATTAAAATCGCAACAATCTGCTCTTCAATCTTTGTCATCGCGATCACCAATAAATTTTAATCGAGCTAAGCTTATCGCCAGCATAAATTGCAATTACCATCTTTTTTACCTCTTCCTCTTCTTTGATAAAAAGCTCGGCACGCTCGCCGTTTTCTAGGGTAAAGACATACGTATCACTCTTTTTTACGTATGCTCTCTCCGTAAATTTATCAAAAATTTCAGACAAAATATAATTAATTTTAGGCGTTCTTATATAGCTTATGTCTACACCGTCGCAAAGCGCCAAATAAAGCATCTTTTTTTGAAAAATTATGGTCGAATAAAGAGAAGCATTCTCGCGAGCCTCTTTTGTCTTATAAAGCATCACCGTAGGCACGACGAGCTCATTTACTTTATCCATCTTGAGGCACGCTTTAGCATACATATTTGCAAGTGCCTCGCTCTGCTCCTCGATGAATAAATTTCGCACGCTTTCTTGGCAGATACGGTTATACTGACCGATCTGATCCCAGTTGCGCACGTCATCGGCGCTAACTGCAAATAACGACGCGATCGCAAAAGCTAAAATATATAAAATTTTCATAGTTTATCGCTTCTTATCTTTGAAATGAGGTTAGAAATTTCGCTATTTTTCGCCTTTGCATTAAAAGTCTCAAGAGCGTAAAGCGCGTCTTCTTTACGACCTTTTTTATAATTGGCTTTAGCAAAAATTATCCAGCTGGCGACGTTGTCCTTATCAAGCTCATTTGACGTAAGAGCCCATTTGATCGCATTATCGTAGTCTTTCTTATTATACGCTTCTTCGGCTAGCGATAGCGAATACTCAATCTTATTCGTCGCGTAAAATTTGCTCTCCAAGCTCTGCTTATCTTCGCTTAAATTTGAAGTTTTTATCTCAATTCTAGAACTTAGCGGAGCACTACTTGCGGTATTTGTAGAACCTCCAGAGAAATTTGATTTAGGCGGCAATGGAGCACGCCCAAAATCTATAACCTCGTTTTTAGGCGACTGATTTACAAAAGCTGCGTTATTGGTATTAGGCACATTAAATGTAGGAGCATTTTGATTGCCAAAATTCTGTCCGCCAAAATTTTGACCGCCGAAATTTTGCGCCTGAGCCTGCCCGCCATAGTTTCCGCCATTTTCGTAATTATTGGTTATCTTAAACCCACCGGAATCCTCGCTGGATAGTACACCCACATCGTTTAAATTTAAACTTGGGCGTTCCTTTTCGTGTTTAGAGGCGCGGGCAACTTTCGGCGCGCTAATGTTGTAATCCTCTTTGGAGATATTATTTTGCACTGCAAGATCTGCCGCCTGCTGCTCGGCATCATTAGCAGAATTTGTAGCACCACCCTTGTCCTCAATATTTTGATTGATACTTGCCATACTGACGCTATCACTATCTTTAAGCAGCCAAAATATCGCTCCGATCGCAACCGAGATCAATATCAAAAGCCCCAAAATCGTCTTGTCGAATCTCAATACGAAATTCGGCTTAGATTTCAGGAAAGAAAACTGCTTTCTGTTTTTGTTATACTCTTCCCATTTTTTTTCAAGTTCGTTTACTTCGTAAAATTCAAGCATTTATTATCCCCGAGCCTATCGCTGCCATCTCTATGATTTTATTATTAATCTGCGAAAAACTAATTTCCGTAGGTTTGTTTACTTCGTAATACTCAAAAAGCTCATACATCTTATACATAAGCTTGTTGATATTCCTCATATTACCGTCCGTTAAATTTAAAATCAAATCGAAATTATCGTCGCTAAACATAAAATAGTATTGTTGAAAGCCGTGAAGCACAAGCTTCTTTTCAATATATAGCTTGACTTCGCCTAAATTTGAATTAGGGAGCTCAATGCTCTCCCAAATTCTAGTTTTAAAATAATCCTTCGCGAGGCGATCTTCCTCATCAGTCTTATGCACTGTAAATAAAAATTTAAATAGTCTCGTATCTGCCATAAGGCGAATTTTTTCTATTAAATTTCCTGGATACAGCTGAGCTTCGTCGAGCAAAATAACGACCTGCTCCACCGCCCCTACGTTAGTAGAAATTCCAAATCTCTCTCTATAAACCCGCATAAAATTTTCATAATTATCAATCGGCTCGCTAGGAGTTGAATGAAAAATCTGCGAATACAGCTCTAAGAAAAATTCTTTCTCATCAAAAAACGGCTGCGGCACAAATACGACTCTTACCTTTTTTTCAAGATCGACCTTGATTTTATTAAGCAAAAATGTCTTGCCGCAACCCGGTTTGCC
The DNA here is from genome assembly GCA_963523845.1 of uncultured Campylobacter sp. Taxonomy (GTDB): domain Bacteria; phylum Campylobacterota; class Campylobacteria; order Campylobacterales; family Campylobacteraceae; genus Campylobacter_B. The sequence goes on from CAURFS010000195.1 coordinate 3,242, forward strand.
GTAGAAAAGTATAAGTTTTAACGGCTTTTGCAAAGCATTTAAAATTTTATGATAAGCAAGGGTCGATTTATCGAGATTAACGAAGTCTGAGACTTCGTTATCCTCGATAAAAATCTCCTTGATCGCCGTATAGTTATTACTCATTTTCGTAGATGGATTTTGAGTAACCTAGCTCTTTAAGAGAGGTAGCAAGCGGCGCGCCGGTATTGTCGATGATATGTGGAGTTACTACGAAGATTAACTCCGACGTTCGCAAAACATCGGCAGTGCTTTTGAAAAGATTTCCGATTAATGGAATTTCAGCTAGCACAGGCACCCTAGTGTTATCTTTCGACTTAGTTGCACCAATCAAACCGCCTAAAATTACAGTATCGCCATCATCTACCCAAACTACGCTTGAGAGTTTCTT
>CAURFS010000196.1:0-3639 GCA_963523845.1 uncultured Campylobacter sp.
CATTTGACGCGAATGGAAAAAAACGCCGAATATCGCAAGAAAATAGAAAAGCAACATTATCGCGGTGCCCCAAAAGAGAGTATTGAAAGAATACGACAAGAAGGTATAAAAAATGGCCAATCAAAGTTAGTAGGCGCAATAAAAAAGATTGATTCCAGCTCTAATGCCGAATTGATAAAAATTCAAGACGAAGCGATTGTCCTTGCTGAAAATTCTCTAGTAAATTTTTTAAAAGAATATAATGAGCACCCTAATACCGCAGGTGGTCGTTATATTTGTTCCGATACATTCAAAGAACTTTTTCCTTGCTTTGAAGCAAAAGAAAATAGGGCTCTAGTAAATGACGCAATACATAATTCCTCCGCTGTTTTGGCGGCGACGCAGTTTGAAGAGGTTCTGAAGCGCGATGACCCTAATAAAACCAAAGCAATTTTCATCACCGGAATTCCTGGAGCCGGAAAAACAACCTCGGTTAAAAATTTTATGAGCGATGATAAAGTTAAACTTATTTTTGAAGGGCAGTTGGCAAACCCGGCGCCGACTATCCCAAAAATAGAGCAATGCTTGCAAAAGAGATTAGACGTTACAATTGCTGCGGTGCATATAGAGCCAGAAAAAGCTTTAGACAATACTTTTAAGCGCTTTAACGAATATGGGCGCGGCGGGAGCATTGAAGTTATGTCTAGCATCCAAGGCAACTTGCCGAGCGGTTTAAAAAAGCTAAAAGAGCATTTCGGGGATAAAATTAATATTATCGCCATTGATAGAAATAGCGATAGGAATAAAATTTTAACCGACGAAAAAGAGGTCTACAAACTAATCAGTATCGGCTCAAAAGAAGAAATTTTTAAACGTTTAAAAACGAAATTAGACCAAGATTTCCAAAAAGGCAAAATAGACAAAGCTTGTTTTGCCCAGGCGAATGAAACGAAGCTAAATAAAATCATGTCTATCCGAACCCATTAAGCCGAAATCGCAAAATTTGAAAGCGAACTAAAGTAAAATATACGAAAGCGATATACCTCAAGACTTAATCTGCGATAATTTTAGAATGTCTCAAATATCGTTAAATCAGGGCTTTTGCTTGATCTACTCTAGCAAATTTCATCTCAATGCTTTGTAGGTATTCGGCTCTCTTGCGCCGCTCGTCGCACCTCTTTGCCGTGAGGGTAAAATTTAGCTGAGCTTTTCTGACTTAAACGCCCTTTTTGCCGTCATATAAAAGCCGCTAAAGATAAAAAGCGCCATACAAAGCGAGACGAGCGACCATAAAATTTTACCCGCGAGCCCAAAAAAATAGCCCGTATGCAGCTGATAGTTCGCATCTTTAAACTCGCCCACGGTGATACCGTCTGTTTGCTTCTGCTCCGCGACCTTGCCCTCCTTTAGCTTCACGCTCACGCCTTTTGGACGGGCTGTAGCGGGCGCGTCGGGCTCGTAGTATCTGACGCCGATCTTATCTCCGGTTGCGAGCATTAGGGTAAATTCCTTATACTCTATGCCACTTGATCTGAATATCTCATAAGCCCTCTGCGCGTCGCTAAATTTATATGTAGCGGGCTTTTTGCCCTCCTCTTTAGCAGGTGCGGCAGCGTGATCTTTAGAAGCGGCGGCTTTAGGTGCGCTAGCTTGCGGCAAATTTTGCGAACTTACGAAAAGCTTCATCACGGCATCGTTATACCAGCTATACGACCAGTTAAGCCCGGTCAAACAGATAAGCAGGTAAATCACTGCACTTAGCGAGCCTAGGCTCGTGTGTAGGTTATAAAAAAGAGCGTATTTTTTGAGTTTAAAATTTGGCTTTATAGCTTCGATAAATTTGCGCCTAAGCCTTGGGAAATACAGCCAGACGCCGCTTATTACGAGCAGTATCATCGCTGTGGCGCTCGCACCCACGATCTGCTTGCCGAGCTCGCCCGCGGTTTTATTGCCGCTTAGCGCTAGACCTAAATTTCGATGCAACGCCATCACCGTTAGCACAAAGCCCGTGCCGCGATCCTTGCCGATGATCTGCGCGGTGTACGGATCGACCAGATATGCATCATTTCTGTTTGCGTAAATGACGAAGGCTTCGTCAGCGCTTTTGGGCACGACGAGCCTGACGGGCTGTTTAACGCCCGTTTGCTCGCTAAAGCTTTGCAGAATTTTTTCCACGCTTTGCATTTCGCCTGTTTTTTCGATCTTTTTAGAGCCCGCGTTTATTAGCGCCTCAAACTCGTGCTGATACGACAAAATCGCGCCCGTAACGCCTATGATAAGCAGCGGGATAGAAAAAACGATCGACAAAATAAGATGGATGTTAAATAAAATTTTATTGCGCTTCAAAAGCGAGCTCATTGTAGATCCTTGCGAGATAGATTTAATCTTTATTTGATTGAGGCTCGCAATTATATTGCGCGATTTTAAATATTTAGATAATTATCATTAAGATTTAGGCTACGAAATTTTAAGGCGCTTTATGGCATCGCAAGAGCGCCTAGGTACCTCGCGCAATGTCATAAACTGCATATTTCAGAATATCGAAGCCAAAAATTTAATCCGCCTTTCGCGCGGCAAAATCACGCTAGCGAGATAAAATTCTAATCGCGTTTTATAAAAAGCGCACTTAGAATCTCGTAAATTTAGAAATTTTGCGCTAAAATTGCCAAATACGCAAGCTTGTGCAATCCAAAAAACAAGGTCATTATTATGTCGCAAAGTATAACCGAGTTTGCTACGATAATCCTTTATGTTACGATAGGCTTTTGCCTTCTTGTTTCATTGCTTGATAAAAACAGATCATTCAAAACCGTAGATCACGGAACTCTGTTTATCTCCACCGATCCGCTTTTAAAAATGCAGATGTTTATAATATTCCTAAGCTTCGGCGTAGTCACTCTATCCAGCTCGCACGTAGCAAAACATAACGGCGAGCCGATACCCTGCTTTTACACCCACGATAAAATTTGTTCGCAGGAATACAAAGCGGCAGGCATAAATTTAAGATGCTTTGAAGAAGGCGATCCCAGATGCATAGACGGATATCTGCAAATAAGCGGACCCAGGCTAATACTCGGCAAAATCATATCTGTCTGCGCCATAATTTTTTCTTTTATCGTACTAATTCAAAAAGGAATTAGAATAGATAAAAGCGGCATCTGCAAAGAATGGGAGGTTCTGCCGTTTAGGCATACGGAAAAGATAGGCTTTGACGAAATGATATGCGCCGTAGGGTTTATAAGAGGCGTAAAAATAATCAGCATACGCGGCAAAATTAGCGGCGTTAAATTCGGGGCGGGATTTTTGTATGCACGAAGGGATATAGATTTTTTGCAAAATTTTATATTAGAAAAGCTCGCTGAAATTTCAAAAGCCGAAGCGAGCGAGCGAAACGCCTAAATTTAAATATATCGTCGTAAAATATCCGAAATGAAAGGAGCTGCATGAGGCTTTTGTATTTTGTGCTTTTTGCAAATGTAGTGCTATTTGTACTTTGCGGTTTAAAAAACTTTCTGTTTAAAAGCAGCGCTTCTTATAAAACCGTGCAAAAGGGCGCCTGGCTCATACCGCCTAGCCCTGTAGCCAAATTTACGCTCGTCATATTCCTTTTATCTTGGGGGTCGATAGTGGCGTTTGACGAGCCCTGGATAAAAAGGATAA
>CAURFS010000197.1:0-3632 GCA_963523845.1 uncultured Campylobacter sp.
CTCGCCGGTGCGCTATGATAATTCAGATCCTGAAGAGACTACCGATAGGCAAAGCTTTAGAATTTAAGCGACGCTAAATTTTGCTCAAATTTTTTGTTGCAACTACCACCCGCAGGAAAGCGGCAAGTCTTCGCAGGAGCGTAACGAGCCTGCTCGAAAGGGGGGGCAGACACTCATAAGAGCGCGATGAGCACCCACAGCCCGACGACGGAACCGATGGCAAGGTTGTATAGTTTAAAGCACGGCTAGATTTCATCTAAATTTTATTTGTTGTGGCGAATGCTTGCAGAGAAGCGATGCTAAATTTTATTAAAATTTCCCCTGCGCGGCGGTTTCCTTAAAATTTTACTCGCGCGAACCTCCGCAATGGAATATGAATATTTGCAAAGAAGTGGTAAACCTCCGTAAAACGCAACGAGTGCCCCGAGGGCGAGCATTTCTAAAATAAAGCGCGAGTAGTGAATGAAGTTTGGAATTCAAAGATTGCGCTTCGAAGCTGCTGTAAAGATAAGCGGGTGGCGGCCGGTAAAGCTTTAGAATTTAAGGCCGCTTGCGATAAAACAAGAAAAATTTTACGAAGTAGGGCTATAATGCGCCCCGCAATTTCAAATTTATAAGGATAGAAATGAAAACTCTCATTATTTTGGCTCATCCAAATATTGCAAACTCGCTTGTAAACCGCCGCTGGAGGGATGCCGTGCTAGCGCATCCTGATAAGTTCGAGCTTCACGATCTTTACGCGCTTTATGCGGATTTTAAAATCGATGTGGAAAAGGAGCAAAAACTGCTCGAAAGTCACGATAAAATCGTGCTTCAGTTTCCGTTTCGTTTTTCAAACTGCACGCCGCTTCTTAAGCAGTGGTTTGAGGATGTTTTTACGCGCGGCTGGGCTTATGGCGCAGAGGGCGGCGGTAAGCTTAAAGGCAAAAAATTCGCGCTTGCGATCTCACTTGGCGCGACCGAGGCAAACTACTCTAAAAACGGCATTGTGGGCTTTAGCGTAGATGAGGTGCTAGCGCCATTTAAGGCTACGTTTAATTTCGTCGGCGCGATTGCGCTACCAAATTTCGTCTCATACGGCTTTACTTACGATAAAAGCGAGCAAGCCGTAGAAAATAGCGCGAAAAATTATATAAAGTATTTAAATCAGCTTTAAATTCTTTGTTTTTCTAGTCGCCCGCCGCGCGTAAAGGTTTAAAATTTTACGCGCAACGGCGTGGCGGATTTTTAAAATTTTCGCTCAAGAAGCCTAAATTTAATCTCAAAATTTTTAAATTTTACCCCGAAATTCCGTTCACGCTTCGTATGCGAACTCAAATGAAATTTTAAGCAAAATTCCGCGTCTAAATTTGAGCCCCGCTCTTAAATTTTAAAATTTTATCAGAGATTTTTTTATACAATTACGACTGAAATTCGGCCCAAAAAAGGAGAGGGAATGTATAAGCTAAAGCATCTTCTTAGCGCGCAGGATCTGAGCCGCGAGGACATCTACGACTTCATTGATCTGGCGCGCGAGTTTAAAGTGCTCAACCGCAGCGATATCAAAAAATCCGACTCGCTTCGCGGCAAGACGGTCATCAACGCGTTTTTTGAAAACTCCACCCGCACCCGCACGAGCTTTGAGATCGCAGCCAAGCGCCTGGGCGCGGACAGCGTAAATTTCACCGCTGCGGACAGCAGCACAAAAAAGGGCGAGACGCTGATCGACACCATCAGAAATATGCAGGCGATGCGCACGGATATCTTTGTGCTGCGCCACATCTGCTCGGGCGCGGCGAAATTCGTCGCGGCTAACTGCGACGCATCAATCGTAAATGCGGGCGACGGGCTGAACGAGCACCCGAGCCAGGCGCTTTTGGATCTTTTTACGATCAGTGAGCACAAGGGTAGGATCGAGAATTTAAACGTCGCGATCATCGGCGATATATTTCGCTCGCGCGTGGCTAGAAGCGACATCTGGGCGATGAAAAAACTAGGCATAAACGTGCGGCTCTTCGGCCCTCCGATGATGCTGCGCGACTGCGACGCGTTCGGCTGCCCGATATGCAAAAGCGTAGAGGAGGCGATCGAGGGCGCCGACGTCATCATTATGCTTAGAATACAGCTCGAGCGGCAAGACGGCGAGCCGAGCTTCCCGAGCGTGCGCGAGTACTCAAAATTTTTCGGACTTACAGCTAAGAGGATGCAGGCGGCGAAAGAGGGCGTCATGATAATGCACCCCGGCCCGATCAACCGCGGCGTGGAGATTAACTCCGACGTAGCCGACGATCCGCGCTATAGCTGCGTTTTAGATCAGGTAGAAAACGGCGAGGCGATGCGAATGGCGATACTTCATACGATAAATTTAAATAGGAGCGCACGATGAGAATTTTAATAAAAAACGGCACGATCGTTAATCATAACGGCAGTGAGGAAGCAAACGTCCTGATCGAAGGCGATAAAATTTCAAAAATCACGCGCGAGTGTCCCGCCACAGATCGCGTCATAGACGCTGCGGGTAAGCTCGTGATGCCGGGGCTCATCGATATGCACGTGCATTTTAGAGACCCCGGGCTCGAATATAAAGACGACGTCATCAGCGGCAGCGAAACTGCGGTCGCAAGCGGCGTGACGACCTGCCTCCCGATGGCAAATACTAGGCCCGTAAACGACAACTCCAGCATCACTCGCGCGATGATCGCCAAGGCTAAACAGCGCGGGCTTATCGATCTGCTACCGATAGGCGCGATCTCGCAGGACTGCAAGGGCGCAAAGATCGTCGAGATGGGCGATATGCTCGAGGCAGGCTGCGTGGCCTTCAGCGACGACGGGCTGCCCGTGACCGACAGCTCCGTGATGCGACAGGCGCTCGAATACTCCGCACACTTCGGCTCATTCGTGATAAATCACAGCGAGGATTGCTCGCTTTGCCACGGCGGCGTGATGAACGAGGGCAAAGTTAGCGCGATCCTCGGTCTAAAGGGGATGGCGAGCGAAAAAGAGGAGATCATGATCGCGCGCGATCTGCTGCTTGCCAAAAAGACTGGCGGGCACATCCACATCGCGCACGTAAGCTCGGCGTGGTCGCTAAAGCTCATCGAGCAGGCCAAGCGCGAGGGTATCCGCGTCACCTGCGAGGCTACGCCGCATCACTTCACCTTTGACGAGCGCGAGCTGATGGGGTATGATACGAATTTTAAAATGTCGCCGCCGCTTCGCACTCAAAGCGACGTGCAGGCGATCAGAGAGGCGCTTAAAAGCGGTCTAATCGACGCCATCGTGACCGATCACGCGCCGCACAACACCGACGATAAATTCGTCGAATTCGATCACGCGCCGTTTGGAATTTTAGGGCTTCAAACCCTCGTGCCGCTTACGCTGCGGCTAGTAAACGAGGGTGTCATCAGCCTTGAAGACATGGTGCGGCTGTGCTCGTTTAACCCGGCTAAAATTCTAAATTTAAAAGACAAGGGCGAGGTCAAAGAGGGCTTTTTGGCCGACGTTGCGATCATCGATCCGCAGATTTCCTACGTTTACGACGAGGCGCTAAATAAGTCCAAATCGCGCAATTCGCCGCTTTTCGGCAAGCAATTAACTGGCGCTGCGGTTTGCACGATCAAAAGCGGTCGCGTGGTCTATGAGTTTCCAAACGT
>CAURFS010000198.1:0-3608 GCA_963523845.1 uncultured Campylobacter sp.
CCGTAGTGTTCGTCTTGCTGCTCGTAGTGTCAGATTCGACGTTGTTTGCCTCGGCGCGCGTTAAATTTCCGCCGTCCGTTGCGTTCGTATCGCCTCGCGCTAAATTACCGCCGCCACTCGTCGTGTTTGCTTCGTTATCTTTAAAATTTAAAGCTTCGCAACGATCTACACCTAAACGCTCGAAATAATATCTCTCTCGCTCGCCTAAGTTTTCCACTCCTCTTTCGCATACGCGCTTGATATACGCCTTGCTAGGGTATCTAAGCCGATTGAGCGCCAATTCACTACCCGCGTCTGCGCGCTTTATCAGCTTAGCGATACAGGCATCATCCTCTTCACTATTTGCGATATAATCCCATATGCCACAGTATCTATCACCGCCCAGCGTCGTAATCAAAAAATAAACCCAAAGCAGGATTATGGCAATCGATATGCTTCCTTTTATTTTTAAAGATCTCTTTTTTACCATGTTTTTCCTTGAGGAATAAATTTTAACTCATTTTTTCATAGATTTGACCAACGGCATAAAATTTACGATATCGCCCTCAAGGCTAATCTTATCGCTCAGCATTTTGCTTTTCCGTAGAATTTCCTTCGCGCTTTATCAAGCTCGCATCGCTGCCCGTAGTGCCGGATTCGACGTTGTTTGCCTCGGCGCGCGTTAAATTTCCCTCGCCGCTCGTCGTGTTTGCTTCGCCGCCCTTTGATTTGGGCGTTTCAAAGCCCCAAGCTTCGCAGCGATTTTGGATGTAGAGCTCAAAATAATATCTTTCACGCTCACCCAAGCTTTCCACTTCCTTTTTGCATGTGCGCTTGATATACGCCTCGTGCGGATATCTTAGCCGATTTGCCGCATATATATTACCCGCGTCCGCTCGCTTTACCAGCTTGGCGATGCAGGCATCATCTTCCTCATCATGCCTGCCTGAAAAAAATTCTCTTGCGCTACAATACCCGCCGCTACCGCTTATAAACGCGGCATAAATGATAAGAAGCGCCACAGCTAGCACAAAAACATGACTTTTACCGATTTCCAAGCTTACCTCCTTCGCTATTAAATTTTGATTTTTTCCGCAGATTTACGATTTGCGGGCGGATCGTAAACTCGCTCACGTTGGACTTCGTGCGCAGAATTTGCAGCACAAAATTTGCAATCTCCCACGCATCCACGAAGCTAGTCTCATCATCTGCAGGCTCGAAGCTCAAATCCTCGTAAAACGGCGTTTTGGTGACGTCCGGGTTGATGCAGCTTACCCTGATCTGCTTGCGTGCCTCCTCAAAAAGACAGAGCAGAAACGCCCGCAGCCCCGCCTTGCTCGCGCTGTAAACCGCGCTAAAGCGGCTCGCTCGTAGCGCCTCGATCGAGCTAATACCGATGATATGGGCGCGGTTGCGCTTTAAATTCGGCAAAAGCGCGCGCGTGATGATGATGTTTGCGGTAAGATTTACGTTTAAAATTTTTAAAATTTCGCTCTCGCTCATCGCTTCAAGCGGCGCAAATTTCGCCGTACCCGCGCATAAAATCAGCGCGTCAATCTCGTACGTCGTAGCCAGAGCGCGGCACTCCTTCGCCAGCGCGTCCGTATCCTCGAAGCGCGAGCTTAGCGTTAAAATTTCATAGCCGTTTTGCCGCAAAAGCTCCGCAACCGCGCTGCCGATACCGCCGCTTGCGCCCGTGATCAATGCTTTCATCTTTTCTCCTTTAAATTTTCATGCCGCTTCGGCGCGTTAAATTTCGCGCGCCGAGTAAATGCCCCTACGCTAAATTTTCTCCGCTCATTGTGTTCGCCGCTAAATTTGCGCGGCCTAAACAATCCGAACCGCCGACCTGCGCCGGGTAAAATTTTAAATTTAGCCCGCGGACGTTTTGCTGCGCCGCCGCTTTGTAAAATTTCATCGCCGCTCACTGTGCCCGCCCCGCACGATTTATAAAATTTAATTTTATAAAGCCGGGTGTGCCGCTAAATTTTAATCGCTCGCTCGCTGTAAATTTCGCGCAGTGTCCTTGACGTCGCATGCGAGCCGGTACAGGCCGCGACGTCTGCGACAAACAGCGCGTCTAGCGCTGCCGTATCTTTGCGAAATACGCCGCCTTCATCGTCTCCTCAAATGCGTCGTTGCTTTCGTACTCGTGCCCTAAAACCTCGCGCCACAGGCTCGCATCCTCCATGCAGAGGTAGAAAAACACTCGCTCGCGCCACGGCGAAAGCGCGTCCGCGGCAAATTTGAAAAGCTCGCGCTTGATCTGCAGCGGATAAGACAGCTTGCCGTTCGCGTCCGCAAGGGGCATCTGTAGAATTTTGCTCCGCAGCCCGCGAGAGCGCAGCTTTTTTACGACGGGTTTGATGAAGGTAAGCGTGCCGAGCGAAACCATCGCGACGCCGCCTGGATCTAAGCTGCGTAGCAGCCGCTCAAAAAGCGCGCCGTAATCGCTCCGCCACCCCTCATACCAAACCATCGGGTGGAGGTGAAAACCCACCAAAATGCCGCGCGCCGCGAGCACTTCGGCTGCCGCCAGCCGCGCATCCAGGCTCGCGCTTAGATGCTCCTCGTTCGCTATGATCGCGGGGGTATTGAGCGAGAAAGTGACGATGAGGTTGCGCGGGATCTCGCGCTGCAGGAAAAACCGGATATTGTTCGACTTGCTTTTAAGCTCCAAAATCACGTTTTCATGCCGCGCCGCAAAATCCGTTAGCGCGCTTAAAATGCCGAAGCGATCGCCCCACATGAGCGAGTCGGAGCTCTGCCCCGTGCCGATGTGGTAGCTGCGCGCGGGATCGAGCCGCAGGCGCGCTAAATTTGCCGCGAAATTCTCGTCAAAGCCGATTTTCCCCTGCTTGTAAAAGGAGCCGATCGCGCAATAGGAGCAGTCAAAGCCGCACGAATTGACTGCATCGAGCGTCAGCAGATTGCAGCAACGCGTATTTTCGCTCGCCACCGGACAGCGGCCCAAAGCTATGCGATCTGCGCGAAAGGAGGAAATTTCAAATTTTTTCGGCGCGTAATCGCTTTTGAAGCTCGCGTATGAGTGCGGGCGCGACTTTAGCTCCAGCCAGGCTTCGCGCACGAAATTAAAAATTTGCTCGCCGCTTTGGACTTTCCCCGCTTTATTAAATTTGGCTTTATTAAAATTTAGCCCGCACTGCTCGCTTGTAAGCAGCTCATAAACGGGCGCCTCGTCCCACGCCTCAAAATCGCTCGCAAACTCCGCAAGTTGCTTTTTTTGCTGAAATGAAAAGTGAAATTTCTCAAATAGCGCGCCCAAAAACGCGCTCGCTCGCTCGTCCAGATTCACGCCAAACTGCGCGCCCGGCTCTTTTTTCGCCTCCGTCATCTTGCTCCGCTTCGTTTAAATTTTGCAAATTATACTTAAATTTCGCGCGCCGTCACTAAAAATCGTTGGAATTTCAGATCGCGCCGCAGAATAGTCGCTCGAGATAGAAGGCGTAAGCTAGCGTAATAGCGACGTTTAGGATCAAAATTCCGCCGAGTATGAGCTTTTGCGGAATTTTTTTGACGCCCGTTCTGTAGTAATACGGCAGGGCGCAGAAAAACGCGGGCAGCACGAGCAGAGCGATACCTAGCGGTATGCCCGCACCGCCCACGCC
>CAURFS010000199.1:0-3603 GCA_963523845.1 uncultured Campylobacter sp.
AAAATTTTCGCTCAAATTTAAGCTTTCTTTCTCTTTAAAGCCCGCACCTGGGCTTGCGTCAAAATTAGAACTTTCGCCGCATTTTGAGCTTAAATTTAAGTTGCAATTAGCGGTCTCGGTGCCGCTAGCGTCGTATTGAGAAGCGCAGTTATCGTCAACCTTTTCGCTAAAGCTCGCGGCGTCCGCAGCTAGCGAATTCACGCAGTATTTTATACTAGAAGCACCCGCATAATCGCCAATCTGAGCACAACCGCCAAAGCTCTCCATGCCTGCGCAATCATCATTTACGCCGCTCTGTGCGCCATTTTGCGCTCTGTCGGACATACTGCTTCGCGTGCTGCATTTAGCTAAATTTTTTACGCCACTTTGCGTGTCGCTTTCCGCTTCGATGCTCTGTGCGGCGCAGGATGTGTCCTCGCCCCGCTCTGCGCTACTAAAGCTTTTGCGACAGCCCTCTTTTTCGCTGCCTAAATTTTCACAGCAGGCGGCGTCGTCGGCATGGTTTTTGAAATTTTTGCCACTTAAATTTAACGAATTCACGCCCGAGCGTCCGTTCATATTCGCTTGCAGCTCGTGTAAAATTTCGGGCAGTCGTTCAAAGCAATCGCCCAAAATCGCATTTGCGCCGAGCCCAAAAAGCTCGAAATTTTTCCGCATGATCTTATGCGCGGCAGCGTCCTTTTCGATCGCATAAACGTTTTTTGCGCCGTTACTTAGCGCTTCAAGCGCCATCGCACCGCTGCCGCCGAAGCACTCGATAAACGCCGCGCCGCGCAACTGCGCTCGCCACGTATCGAAAAAGGAGCCTTTTACGATGCTTTTCGTGCTGCGTGTACTCGAAAGCGCGGGCAGAGCGAGCTTTTTGCCCTTATAGATGCCGCTTGAAATTTGCGTAAAGAGCGTACCGGCGGATTTGGAAAATTTAGCCATTTTGCCTTCTTAAAATTTCGATGATTCTTGCCTTAAACTCATCAAATAGCGCACAAATTTCCTCTTCCGCCGCGTCGTATCCACTAAGATCCACCCGTAGCGAGCTTTGAAAATCCTCTAGCGTCGATAACAACATCTGCTTGGAAAACGGCAGCGCCAAATCTCCGTCCTCGCCGATCAAAAATAGCGGTTTTGCCGAGTTTCGCGGCTCATCGCTTATCATAAAGTCGCAATCCTGCGCACTTGCGGCATGATCTTTTAAAAACAATTCCAGCGTCTTTTGCAAAATTTCGCAGTCGCAATCGATAAAAGCTTTCATCAAAGCCCCTTTTTAAATTTTATCATCTTAAATTTTTCGCCAAACTCAGCGCGCAGGTGATTGAACTGCAAAAGCGCGTTATGATAGCCCTTCTCGCCGCTTTTTTGCATAAAAAGCTCTAAAAGCTGGACCGCGCCGAAGTCTATGAGAGCCGCGATCTGTCTTTTAAAATCCGTAGTCACGGCGCCCGCGTCCTCAAACGCTGCGCGTAAAATTTCAAAATTTACGTCGTAGGTAAGATCGCTTTTGCCGTAAAAATCGCTCAAGTTTTGCACCTCAAAGAAGCTAAAAACTTCGTGGTTTCGGTAAATTCGCAGGCTAAAATCGCCGCTAGCGCCCATCTGCCCGTAATCAAAGGCGATGAAATAAAACCGCTGCGCGCTGGCGCAAATTTCGCGCGCAAAGCGAAAGTATCTGACCGGGATTTCGCCGCGCGAGATGCCAAATCTGCGTGCAATGGTCAAAATTTCACGTTCTTTTATGGGGGCAAATTTTGCCGCACCACTTTCGATAAAAAGCATATTTTCGCCGTCCACCGCCTCGCATTTAAAGGCGTCGAAAAGCTCATTTGCCACAAAGATCGCATCTTTAAATTTCGCCTCGCGCGCGCTTGCGAAATGCTTTGGCACGATTTCGCCGCCGAAGCTCTCCGCAAAGCTCGCCCGCTGTAGCTCGCGCAGACGCTCGTGCGGCTCGATGATCGCAAAGCTAAATCTATCAAGTGCCGCCGCACCGCCCAGCGTAAAGATAGCTTGCGCTATGTCGCAAAGCAGACGCCCGTCGTGCGAGCCGATCTCTACGATAGCGATTTTGGCGCTATTTTGCGGCTTTTTTGTAGGCGCAGCGTCTAAATTTAGCTCGCTCGCCGCAAGGTTTTGCCGCGACCTATTTGGGCTCGGCGCTGCGTCTAAGCTTAACTCTTGCGTCGCGCAAAAATCCGCGCTTAGGCGTAAAATTTCGCGTGCAATGCAGATCCCAAAAAAGCTCCCTACGCTTACGGCAGTGTAAAAATCGCCGCTCTTGCCGATTTTAGCAGCATTTGCGTAGTAGCTCTCGTTTAGCCAGCCCTCGAAAAAATCGCTAAATTTCACGCCCGCACTATCTCATCCAAGCTCTTACGTAGACGCGCAAAGCCCTCTTTGATCTCCGGTTTTTTGATATTTAGCGCAGGCAAAAATCTAAGGGTGCGCTTGCCGGATTTTAGGATCAAAAGTCCGTTTTGCAGGGCTTTGTTAAAGATCTCGCTCAGATTTTTTTCATCGCGCAGCACGAGGCCTTGCATCAGACCGAGCCCCACGCGTTTTTCGATCAGGCTAGGATAGTCTGCGGCGATGGCGTCTAGTTTTTTGATAAATCTTTTTATAGTCTTATCAAGCTTGCCGCTCGCTTTTAAAAACTCTAGCTGCGAAAGCACCGCAAGCGCCGTAGAGGTAGCCAAAAAATTACCGCCGAAGGTGCTGCCGTGCTCGCCCGGAGCGAAAATGTTTTGCTGCGCCACGCACGCGCCGATCGGCACGCCGCCCGCAAGACCTTTAGCAAAGGTGATGATGTCGGGACGGATGCCGTAAATTTGCGACGTTGCAAACTCGCCCGTGCGATATACGCCGCACTGCACCTCGTCGGTGATCAAAAGCAGCTTTTTCTCTTTCAAAACCGCCGCCAGTCTTTGCACGCTCGCCTTATCCAGAGGCTTGATACCGCCCTCTCCCTGGACTAGCTCGATCATCACGGCGACGCTGTTTTCATCGATATGCGCGATGATATCCTCGATATCGTCGAAAAATTTAAACCCGGGCATATAAGGCGCAAAAATTTCCGGATGAAATTTCTCCTGCCCCGTAGCTTGCAGCGTCGCTAGCGTGCGGCCGTGGAAAGAATTTCGCAGAGTTAGAATTTCAAATTTTTTATTAGGGAAGTTTACGGTGCCGTATTTGCGCGCCATTTTGATCGCAGCTTCGTTAGCCTCCGCGCCCGAGTTGCAAAACACCGCGTATGTGCGGTATCCTAAAAGCTCGCTAATCTTTTGAGCCAGGGCTTCTTGGGGCAGAATTCTATAGATATTTGAGCCGTGGATGATCTGCGCGGCTTGCGTGCCGATCGCCTCCAGCACGATCTCATTTGCGTGCCCCAGGCAGTTTACGCCGATACCCGCGCCGAAATCCACGTAGTCCTTGCCCGTTTCGTCATAGACTATCGAGCCCTCGCCTCTTACTAGCGCTACGTTTACGCGCGCGAAATTATCCATCAAATAGTTCATTTTTTATACTCCACTTTAGGCAGATGCCAAGATTTGTAATAAGCCACCATGCGAAACGCAACCCCTAAAACCAGCAAAATAAGCACCGAAACTACGC
>CAURFS010000200.1:0-3602 GCA_963523845.1 uncultured Campylobacter sp.
TAGTAGCGCCGATGACCGATAGCTCGCCGCTTGCAAGCGAAGGCTTTAGGATGTTTGACATATCAAGTTCGTTGCGATTGCCCGTGCCTGCGCCAACGATCGTGTGAATTTCATCGATAAATAAAATCGCATTTTGATTGGCGCTAAACTCATCTATGAGATCCTTTAGCCTCTCCTCAAATTCCCCGCGCAGCGTAGTTCCTGCGATCAGCGCGCCAGCATCAAGGGCGTAAATCACCTTGTTTTTTAGCTTTTCTGGCACTTCGCCGCGGACGATTTTTAGCGCGATGCCCTCGATGATCGCGGTTTTACCAACTCCCGCTTCGCCCACTAAGATCGGATTATTTTTCTTGCGGCGACAGAGGGTTTGCAGCGTCTTTTCGATCTCTTTTTCGCGTCCGATGAGTGGATCGATCTTGCCCTCAAGTGCGATTTTATTGAGATTCGCTGTATAAAGTGAGCTAGGCGAATCCTTTTTAATATCGCGCTCGTTTATGGCGTCCTTTTCGCCCTCAAACGCAGGCTCAAATTCCGTATTCTGCCACTGCCTGCGGCTTTCGTCGTAATTCATCGCATGCGTGATATCATCGATATCGTATGAGTTTAGCTTAATCGCTGCGGCTTCATCGCGAGAAACGACCTCGTCGCGGTGATCGAAAGCAGATTTGTACTTTCGCACGATAAGCTCAAAAATCGCGGCATTGATACCGTAGTGATTTAAAATTTTAGTGCAGTCGTTTTCCTTATCATTTAAAATTTTAAGCATAAAATCAAGCTCGTTTTTAGGCTCTTTAGCGTTATTTAATTCAGTATAGAACTGCTTAAATTCTATCGTCTGCGCCGGAGCCTTACCGCTTGATTTAGGCATCATATCCAAAAGCCCGCCCAGATTATCCAAGATATTTAGATAGTTAATATCCGGAATTTCTTTGGCGATGAGCCCATGGAAGGGCTTATTGTATTTAAAAATCGCATAAACTACGTGCGAAGTAGTGATGTATTCGTCCTCGCCGTCATTTGCGACGCTGATTGCTTGTTCAAAATGTTTGTTTAAAAAAAATCCTATCATTGTTTTCCTTTAAATTTAATCCTCTTCGATCTCACATCTAAGAGGGAATCCTGCGGTCTTTGCTGCTTGTAAAACCGCTTGTTGCTTGCACTCGGCTATCTCTTTAGGATACGCGCCGCAAACCGCGCGACCCTGCTTATGCACTTTCATCATTAAATCTACGGCGTCGTTAAAGTTTTTGGCAAAAATCTCCATCAAAATATAAACCACGAAATCCATCGTCGTCACGTCGTCGTTGAGTAAAATCACCTTATACGGACGAGGCACGAAAGATTTTGTTTTGGCGTTAGTGCGAATCTGCACGCCGGTTTTAGTTGCCATTTTTTATCCTGGCGATATCGCTTTTTATCACATCGGTATCGACCATGCCTAAGTAATACGGCTTGCCCCGCTCATCGCCTTCATTAATGTCGGTGAGCCTTTGATATTTTCCGTCTTTAAGCACTACCTTAAAAGGGATCGAAAGCGCGTGGCGATAACCGATGTCGCTTAAAATTTGACCTACTATGCGCTCGTTCTGTTTTGAATTGGAGATGAAATAATATGCGTTAAACTTTTTCGTAAAATTTTCGATCACTTGCGCGTCCGTAATGTCCTCAAAATAAATCAAGCCGACCATCAGAAAATCCGCTGAATTTTTTAGCTGAAAGTCCATCAGATGCGGCGCTTCGATGCGGCATGGCTGGCAGTACGTACCAAAAATATCAAACATTAAAATTTTATCGCTGTCCGCGAGCTTAAAGCCCTTTTCTGTCCGCTCGATCGTTACCTCGCCGCCTACGACGCTTTTAAGCGTAAGGCGCTCGCCCGTTTTAAACGGCGTAAAAGCTACCTCCTCGCCACTTTCTCCGCCAATACGCTCGCCATTTTTATCTTGAGCGGAATTTTTTGCCATCTGATTCTCGCTCGCGGCAGGATTCTCGCCAGCAGAGCCCGTCTTTTTCTGCGAATCATCTCCGCAGCCACTCAAGACAAAAATCGCTAAACATAATAGTAAAAATCTCTTCATTGCATTTCCTTTGGATTTAAATTTAAGCCCGCATTTTAACCAAAGTTTTGTGAATTTAAAATGAATGCTTGTCGTATCGCTTCATCGCGCTTTGCGCTTCGCGGTCGGCTTCCTTGCGCTTTAGCGATTCGCGCTTGTCGTGCAGATTTTTGCCACTAGCCAAAGCGATACGCGCCTTTACGCGGTTTTTATCATTGAGATACAGCGACAAAACCACGATGGTAAGGCCCTCTTTGCTAACCGCGCCAAGCAGTTTGTCGATCTGCTTACGATGCATCAAAAGCTTTCGCGCCGCCCCTTCGTCTGGACGAAAGTGGGCGTTTGTGCTTTCAAGATAACTGATATGGGCATTTAGCAAAAATAGCTCGCCGCGGATCACGCGACAAAAGCTATCTTTGAGATTGCCCCTGCCCGCGCGCAGGGCTTTGACCTCGCTGCCCTTTAGCACGATGCCCGCTTCAAAGCTTTCAAGTATCGTAAAATCGTGAAATGCCTTGCGATTTTTACTAAGTTCTTTCATCTTTTTCCTTCTAAATTTGACCCTAAGCTTAGCCCGTTTTTGCTTAAATTTAAAAGCGGGCGAGCGAATTTTAAATTTTATCTTTAAATTTAGCTTTTAAATTTTAACCGCGCGCCTTGGAAATCTTATTTTAAGAAAAACACGCTGCTACCGCTGCCGCTTAGAAACATATCGCGATACTTGCTCATCTGCGGATATAGCTTTATGCACGGCGCGAAAAGATCGTTTAGCCGGGGGCCGTCGTATTTCGTCAGCAGCTGCTCGCTGCCTAAACGCAACATCTCTTGCGCCTGCGCGGCGTTTATATTTTGCATAAAGCTTGCGCGAAACTCATTATAAACCGCGCCGGTGGAACAAAAGATCGCTGGCGTTAAAATTTCGATCGTGGGTAGCTGGTCCTCGAAAGGCTCGATGATCTCACCGATACCGCGCACGTTCGCAGCCTCAAGCCCGCTAACAAAAAACGCGACGTCCGCGCCGATATTTTGCGCGATTTTGGTAAGCCGCTCGCGCGAAATTTTTAAGCTTAATTCCTCGTTCGCAAGCCGCAAAAACGCCGCTGCGTCGCTGCTACCGCCACCAAGACCCGCGCCGATCGGAATACGTTTTTTAAGCACGATCTTGTGCGAGCCGAAAAACTCCGCAAGCTCGCGCGCAAAGCCCGCCTGCTCAAGCGCCGCCTTGGCTTTTAAAATTATATTGTCCGCGATCTGCGCGGCGCCACATTCAAGCGCAAAGCCGCTCGCGCGCTCGAAGCTTATCTCGTCAAACAGCTCCCTGCGCAGCACGAAGCGCGAGGCGATCTCGTGGTAGCCGCCACGCGTGCCGACGACTTTTAAAAAAACATTGATCTTTGCATAAGCTTTCAAAATTTTACTCCTTTGCCGCTATTTGGCACATTTTCGTTAAATTTAGTCCGCCACAATCCCATTTAGCGCGATTAAAATTCCGATCCGTGCGCGAGTTAAATTTCAGCCTGCGGTACGCCCCGTCCAGTGCGATCA
>CAURFS010000201.1:0-3592 GCA_963523845.1 uncultured Campylobacter sp.
GTTATAGATATCGTAATGATAAATTTCGCCATAGTTTTGCATGATCGAAAACGTAGGTGAGCTCACGTGCTCGTCTAACCCGTGAGCCCGCACGATCGCGCGCGCAAGAGTCGTTTTGCCGCTGGCAAGATCGCCGATTAATAAAATTATGCCGCTTTTTGGCAGTGCCGGCACGAGGGGCGAAATTTCATCCTCGCCGCAGAGCCGTTCAAAGCTCTTGGACATACTTTGCTTGCTCGCTTTTGGGCGTATTTTTCGCGCTAGGAAAGGCTAGGACTTTAAAGCTTTGTTTTCTATCTAAAAAGCTTATGGTGATAACGTCGCCGATTTTAAGCTCTTTGGCGGGCTTTGCTACCGCGCCGTTTACGGCTACGACGCCGCTTTTGCACATATCTTCGCTGATGGCGCGCCGCTTGGTGATATTGACTGCGTTTAAAAATTTATCGATTCTCATAGGCGTGAGTTTAGCGATATTTGCCTTAAAAGCAACTATTAAACTATTTTTGGTAGAATTTCGCCAAATTTTACGTAAAAGGATTTGAGATGGCAAAAGATGTAAAAAAGGTCGTTTTGGCGTATTCTGGAGGACTAGATACTAGCATTATTTTAAAATGGCTCGGTGATACTTACGGCTGCGATGTGGTGACTTTCACCGCAGATATCGGTCAGAATGAGGATTTGGAGCCGATCAAAAACAAAGCTTTGAAACTGGGCATCAAAAAGGAAAATATATTCGTAGAGGATCTGCGCGAGGAATTCGTGCGCGATTACGTATTTCCGATGTTTCGCGCAAATGCCGTCTATGAGGGCGAGTATCTTTTAGGCACATCGATCGCGCGCCCGCTAATTGCTAAAAAGTTAGTCGAAATCGCTAAAAAAACCGGCGCGGACGCCATAAGCCACGGTGCGACCGGTAAGGGCAACGACCAAGTCCGCTTCGAGCTTGGCGCATACGCGCTAAATCCCGATATTAAGGTGATTGCGCCGTGGAGGCTGTGGGATCTGAACTCTCGCGAGAAGCTGCTTGCTTACGCTAAGAAAAACGGCATCGATATCGCTTCAAAGCCCGGCAAGTCGCCGTATTCGATGGATGCGAATATCCTTCATATCTCCTACGAGGGCTTGGTGCTGGAAGATCCCGCTCATGCGCCTGAGGAGGATATGTGGCGATGGACCGTGAGCCCTAAAAATGCGCCCGATAAGAGCGAGATCATCGAGATCGAATACAAACACGGCGATCCCGTAAAGCTAAACGGCAAGGCGCTTAAGCCGCACGAGATGCTGGCAGCACTTAACGAGCTTGGCGCTAAAAACGGCATCGGCAGGCTCGATCTAGTAGAAAATCGCTACGTCGGCATGAAGAGTCGCGGCTGCTACGAAACTCCGGGCGGCACGATTATGCTAAAGGCTCACCGCGCGATCGAGAGCATCACGCTGGATCGCGGCGCGGCGCATCTAAAAGACGATCTGATGCCGCGCTACGCCGAGCTTATCTACAACGGCTTTTGGTTCAGCCCGGAGCGCTTGCTGCTTCAAGAGCTGATAAACAAATCCCAAGAGCACGTAAACGGCAAGGTTAAGCTAGAGCTTTATAAGGGCAACGTGACCGTGCTAGGCAGGGAAAGCAAGAGCGATAGCTTGTTTAATACAGATTTTGTGACGTTTGAAGAGGACAAGGTTTTCAATCAAAAGGACGGCGACGGATTTATCAAGCTAAGCGCGCTAAGATTTATCATCGCGGGAAAAAACGGACGCAAGCTTTAGCTGAAATTTTGCCGCAGGGCGGATGGGTAAATTTCACAAAGCGAAATTTTAAAATTTATCGAAAAAGCGCGAGCGGCTGCTGGCGGGTTTCATGAAATTTCACTAAATTTCAGATCCGCCCGCGCCGCTTATAAAATTTTATAAATTTAAAGCTAAATTTAAAAGGATAATGGATGAAAGTATTATTGATCAAAGACGTTAAGGGGCTCGGAAAGGCGGGCGAGGTAAAGGAGGTCAAGGACGGCTACGGCAACAACTTCCTAATCGGCAAAGGTTACGCCAAAGCCGCTACGACTGAGGTTTTGCGTAAATTTGAAGCGGATAAGAAAAAACAGGCTGAGCTTGAAAAATATGAGGTCGCAAGCCTGCAAAAACTAGCCGAGGAGCTAGCCAAGATCCGCGTAAAGATCGTAAAGCAGACGGGCGAGAGCGGCGCGCTTTTTGGATCTGTCACGAAAGATGAGATCGCAACCGCGCTAAAAGAGCAAAAGGGGATCGAAATCGATAAGAAAATTTTAGAGACCGAGGCTATTAAAACGACCGGGATTTACGATGTAAATGCCAAGCTAAAGCACGGCATAAGTGCTAAATTTGAGATAGAGGTGGCTAGTGTTTGAAGCGACTACCATTTTAGCTTACAAAGGCGCGAAGGGCTCCGTCATCGGCGGCGACGGGCAGGTTACGTTCGGAAACACCGTCCTAAAGGGCAATGCGACTAAAATTCGAAAAATCGGCAAAGAGGGTAACGTCTTGGCAGGCTTTGCGGGCAGCACCGCCGATGCGTTTAATCTTTTTGATATGTTTGAGAAGTGCTTAGATGGCGCAAAGGGCGATCTTTTAAGAGCCGTGATAGAATTTAGCAAGCAGTGGCGCAAGGATAAGTATCTGCGAAAGCTCGAAGCGATGATGCTGGTGCTGGACCGCAAAAATATCTTTCTGCTTAGCGGCACGGGCGATGTGGTAGAGCCGGACGACGGCAAGATCGCGGCGATCGGAAGCGGTGGGAATTACGCTCTTAGCGCGGCGCGAGCTTTAGATAAATTTGCAAGCCTAGACGAGGAAGAGCTCGTAAAGCAAAGCCTTAAGATCGCGGGCGAGATTTGCATTTACACGAACGAAAACATCAAAACATACACAATTTGGGACGAAAAGAGATGATGACGCCAAAGCAGATTGTAGAGAAATTAGACGAATATATAATCGGACAAAATAGCGCCAAACGCACGATAGCGGTGGCTTTGCGAAATCGCTACCGTAGAATGGCGCTTGAAGATGAGATGAAAAACGAGGTGATGCCCAAAAACATCCTGATGATCGGATCTACCGGCGTGGGTAAGACCGAGATCGCGCGCAGGCTTTCGAAGATGTTCGGACTTCCTTTTATCAAGGTCGAGGCGAGCAAATACACCGAGGTGGGCTTCGTGGGGCGCGACGTGGAGAGCATGGTGCGCGATCTGGCCGCCGCGTCGGTAAATTTAGTACGCGGTGAGGAATTTGAAAAGAACAAAGACAAGATCGATGATTACATCAAGCATAAAATTTTAGAAAAAGTCCTTCCGCCGCTTCCGCGCGGCGCGAGCGAGGAGAAGGTCGCAGATTACGAAAAAAGCTACGAAAAGATGGCGGCCAAGCTCGAGCGCGGCGATCTGGACGATCTTAGTATCGAGATCGAAGTAAGCGAAAATGCGCTTGAGTCAAATCCAAATTTGCCGCCCGAGATGGCGAATATGCAGGAAAGCTTCATTAAGGTAATCGGAATTTCGACACGCAAGAGCAAAAAAGAGATGAGGGTCAAAGACGCCAAAGTTGCCCTTAAAAGCGAGGCTAG
>CAURFS010000202.1:0-3579 GCA_963523845.1 uncultured Campylobacter sp.
TTTAAAATTTCAAAATCCGCCTTTTTCGCGGCATAAAAATCGGTATCGGCGATGATGCCTGCTTGCGGGATTATGGGCTTTACCGAAAACGCCTGCGCCCACATATCGCTTAAATTTGCCCCTCGCTGCACGGCGATGCCCGATACTTTGCCCTTTAAGATCATGGCGCTTGCTAGCGGCTCGACCGTGATCGCGACGTCGTAGTCCTTAGCCAAAAACAGCTGCGCGCCCTCTGCGGGGCTGGCGGTGTAGTCGATGTTTAGCCCGCCAATGCCCTGCTTTTTCGCTATGGCTCGCACAATGATGTCTAGCATATCGTTTTTAAAAGGCATGACGATCTTTTTGCCCTTCAACTGCGCAAATTCCGTTATCTTCTCGCCCTTGCTCATCACAAAATTTAGCCCCTCGGTGAGGATATTTACCATACCGATCTTGCGCCCTTGATTTGCGAGGTTCACCCCCACGTTGCTGGGGCTCATCATGACCTTGTACTCGCCGTTTGCCACGCCTGCGCGCAGCTGATCGGGATCGCGCCAAAGCTCAAGCTTCGCGTCGTATTTTTTGCCGATCTGCCCCTGCATGCACGCAACGCCTATGATGAGGCTAGGCATCGCGGGCGCGCCGTAGATAGTAAAAGCTTCCTTTGCAAAAAGAGGGCTAGCAAGCCCGCTAGCCGCCAACGCGGACGTTAGTTTTAAGAAATTTCTTCTTTGCATATTCTCCTCTTTTCATTCCTGCCAAACGGCAAGATTTTGATAATCGATGTGCAATTATATCAAAAACAGGAGTGATTCGGTTTGATTAAGCTCAATAGTCCGGTTTTAAATTTTAATGCGCTAAAATTTAAAACGCCCGCAGCGGTAAAATTTTATGCTAAAATGGAGAAAATTTCAATCCAAGGACATAAAATGAGAAGCGACATCATCAAAAAAGGTTATACGCGTGCGCCGCACAGAAGCTTGCTAAGAGCGACGGGACTAAAGGATGAGGACTTTGAAAAGCCGTTTATCGGCGTGGCAAATAGTTTCATCGAAATCATCCCGGGGCACTTTTTCCTCAACAAATACTCTGAAATTTTAAAAGACGAGATCCGCAAAAACGGATGCGTGCCGTTTGAGTTTAACTGCATCGGCGTGGACGACGGCATCGCAATGGGGCACAGCGGAATGCTTTATAGCTTGCCTAGCCGTGAGCTGATCGCAAACTCGATCGAAACGGTGATGAATGCGCACGCCCTGGACGCGCTCGTGTGTATGCCAAACTGCGATAAAATCGTACCCGGCATGGTGATGGGCGCGCTTCGCGTGAACGTGCCGACGGTTTTCGTCAGCGGCGGTCCGATGAAAAAGGGCTACACCAAAAAAGGCGAGCCGATCGACCTTGCGACTGCGTTTGAGGCGGTGGGTAAATTTGAAACCAAAGAGATCAGCGCCGAGGAGCTAAAAGAGATCGAGTGCGCCGCCTGTCCGAGCGGGGGTAGCTGCAGCGGGATGTTTACGGCAAACTCGATGAATACGTTGTGCGAAGCGATGGGCATCGCGCTAAAAGGCAACGGCACCGTGCCTGCGCTTACGCCTGAGCGTGAGGAGCTTATCAGGCAGGCGGGACGCCGAATTTGCGAGATAGCGCTGGATGAAAAATACAAAATCCGAAATATCGTGAATGAAAAATCTATCCAAAACGCCCTGGTAGTCGATATGGCGATGGGCGGCAGCAGCAACACCGTGCTGCACATCCTGGCTATCGCGCGCGAAGCGGGGGTAAATTTACAGATCGCTGGACTCAACGAGATCAGCCGCAAGATCGCTCACATCGCCAAAATCAGCCCGAGCCTGCCAAGCGTGCATATGGAGGATATCGACCGCGCGGGCGGACTAAGCGCCGTGATAAATGAAATTTCGCGCCGCGACAACGGGCTACTGGGTCTAGACGCGCTAACCGTAAGCGGCGAAAGCCTAGGCGAGCGCGTCGGAGCTAGCGCCATAAAAGACGAATCAGTCATCCGTAAGGTCGAAAACGCCTACTCGCAGGTCGGCGGGCTGGCGATTTTGTTTGGAAATTTAGCCGAACAGGGCTGCGTCATCAAGACCGCGGGCATCATCGGCGAGCGCAAATTTAGCGGCAAGGCGGTCTGCTTTAACAGCCAAGACGAAGCGATAGAGGGCATCTCAAGCGGCAAAGTAAACAAAGGTGACGTGGTCGTTATCCGCTACGAAGGGCCGCGCGGAGGCCCGGGTATGCAGGAGATGCTAAGCCCTACGAGCCTAATCATGGGGCGAGGGCTGGGCGCGGACGTCGCACTGATCACAGACGGGCGTTTTAGCGGTGCGACGAGAGGGCTAAGCGTCGGGCACGTGAGCCCGGAGGCTGCCGAGGGCGGTATGATCGGACTGCTAGAGGACGGCGACATCATCGATATCGACGTGGATACATACGCGATCAATGTGCGTCTAAGCGAAGCCGAGATCGCTGAGCGCAGGGCTCAATTTAAACCGCTTGAAAAACCGCTGCCGTATCGCTGGCTACGGATGTATCGCAAGCTGGTAACGAATGCTAGCAACGGAGCGATTTTAGAGGCGTAGGGCTTATGCGGCGTAAATTTTAAAAGAAGTCGTAAATTGTTTACGCCGCATTGCCACCACACAATAGAAATTTGGCGTTATATTGCTATTTTTGCTGCTTTTACAGCGGATAAATTTGACTTTTTCAGAAAAAATATTCACATTAAAACGCTGCAACTTCACGATTTTTCCTATTCACTGTCTAAATTTAACCACAAAATTTCTTGTGCCGGCATCCTTGATGAGCAGCAGCGAGTGAAATTATAAATTTTAAGCCAATAAGAGCGTGCTCAAAAAAGTAAAAATGCATTGTTGCGTCCCATATGCGATCTTTTTAGCACTAACTAAAATAAGGATATTTTACAAATCTAAATCGTAGCATTAAAACCTATAATTCTTTTGCCATTGTAATCAATTTTTCTTTGATTTTATTGCCTTTTGAAGCGAATGAAGTCAATAATGAGTTAAATTTTATTAGTATCTTTTCAATATCTTCTATATTGTTATCATGCTTAGCCGTAATCATGAATATTTCTTCAAATAGCGGAATAAACTCTTGGTATGTAGCCATGAAATCTTTATAATCTTCTTGTAATTCTGGAGCGTAAAAGCTAATCAATAGGTGTAATTTTCCAATTTCAAATTTCGTATCATCTATATTCAAATTTGGATTTACCAATAGCATCCATTTCTTGCTCATTTCCCCTAAAATATCTCCGATTATAATAAAGGCATCCTCTAGTTTTTGCCGCCTTAGTTTATTTTTATCTTTTTTTGTATTTAAATTGACATATATCCATTGTCCACAGATTGTTAATACTGCACCAAGTATGACTTTTAGAAAATCATATATTTCCATAGTTACCTTTACAAATCCCTCGGATCGGCGATCTTGCCTGCGACGGCGCTAGCTGCGGCGACGGCGGAGTTTGCCAGATATACTTCGCTGCTGCGATCCCCCATGCGGCCGACGAAATTTCGATTAGTCGTGCTTACGCAGCGCTCACCCTCGCCTAAA
>CAURFS010000203.1:0-3466 GCA_963523845.1 uncultured Campylobacter sp.
AAATTACCAACTAAAAATCTAAAAATCACAAAATCTCTCTCGCAGTTGATTCAGGGCTTTCTTTATCGCTATCTGCCGGCTTCGGAGCACGTAGGATACAGGCACGAATCAAGCGGTAAAATTTTTAAACGCACGGTGTTTGATTTTATCTTGCGAGGAGAGGACTTGCGCGTGCGATTTGCTTCATGCGAGCCGGAGTTTGAACGTAAAATCGCGCTAGCAGTGCTAAAAGACGGGCTAAGCTTGGGTGAAATTCTATTTACGCAAACTACCGTCGAAGCGAAAAATCATAAAATTTGCGAGAACGAAGCTATTGTGCAAGGCTACGTGGCATGCGCAGTAAGCGGGCTTTTGGGGCATAAAGTCTATTTGCAGCCGCAAGATAGCAGGCATTTAGAGATGATGAAGACGAATATTTTACAGCGATTTGAAACGATTATGGGGCAAAAATATGATGGCGAAATGGAATTAAATTTATTGTGGCAAAAGCTGGGTGAGTCTGTGAAATTCTATTACGGCAACAATCGCGAGCCGGTATATGCGTGGCAGGCAAGATGGAAAATTGTAGCTAATGCAGAACTAATAAATTTGATCCTTGGTACGGGTGCTGGAAGCGGGTGCATGAACTACGGAGTAGGGGTTTTGGAGGTTGTAAAGCAAGACCTTATTAAAGTACAAATTTCAAATCCTAAAAAGGATAATTGCTTGCTTTGAAATCGATTGTATAATAAAAATCTAAAAAAGGCAAATTATTTTTTTAAAATACAATAACTATTGACAATATAATTAAAATTTAGTTATAATTCACCTATGTTTTAGAAAGGATAAATTTTGGGCGATATAGTTAAAATTTTTTCTAGTATCGGCGAAATTTATGATAAACAGAAAACTAAAATTAACAACAAGAGCTACGAATACGATGCTATTAAAATTTATCTTTGTGATATTAAAAGTAAAGAAATATCGGTAAATAATAATATTTCAAGAGACGATTTAATAGTTTGTAGATTTGGCATAGGCGCGAATTCTGGTAATTTGTTCCCTAATGTCCAATTTATTAGCAAGGCCGTAAAAGACGATACGCCTAAATTTATAAAAGGGATTTTAAAAGCTGTAAAAAATATGCTTTCTTGCTTCAATCCTGTCGATGTCAAAAATGATAAAATATTAACGGATTTATCTGGCTTAAACGAGAGCTTTTTTGATGATATTTTAAGTGAAATTGTAGCTCTACAAGAAGAGCTTAAGAAAAAGGGCATGAAAGTGGCTACTTTTTTTGCATTATCTTGGGAGGGTAGACCGATTTCAGCGTATTTCAAAAATATTTTTACGAGTCATTTAGGCGATAGCAATAATGGT
Organism: uncultured Campylobacter sp.; assembly: GCA_963523845.1. Lineage (GTDB taxonomy): Bacteria > Campylobacterota > Campylobacteria > Campylobacterales > Campylobacteraceae > Campylobacter_B. Next base: position 1,360 of record CAURFS010000203.1, read on the forward strand.
AAAACTGCCAAAATTTATGGTTATGATATGCTTACAAATAGTATTGGTATCGGCGGAGATGCGAATTTAGCGTTTTGTTCCGTAAATGAGCTACCGACTGCTTTGCAAGACATTAAAGTTAGATTATTACCTCTAAATAGTGCTAATGCAAATTTGGTTAAAAACGGTTTTATGGCAATTGATAAGGAATTATCTTTTAATTTTTACGGGGATAAAATGGCGGTCTTACCGACGTTAATGGTAAATGATGCAAATTTATTAGAAGAAATAGTGGAAATTTTAAAAGATCCAAGCGAAAAGAAAAAAGATCTGCAAGGCATACAAAATATCGAAGAAAGTATTAATTACGAGTTGGAATCCGTAGCTAAAGCGCAAGCAAATATGCCCGTGCTAAATACAATTTTATTTTATAAAAAAAGCAATGCCGCGGTTAATGTATTATTGCAAATAGATGATGTATTGCCGTCTAAAATTTCCGATTTAATGGGTAGATACAATATTAGAGCGATTAGACGAAAAGATAGCAAAGATCAACAAGACGATACTATTTACATGCAAAATTTATTTCTTAAAAACATCGACATTATGAATTTTTTATTATCGCAAAATAGGATGAATTTAGATGATATGATGGAAAAATATGCTGCTTTGATTTATAAAGGCAATATTAACTCTAGTTATGCGTCAAAAATAGAATGGGGATTTTATTTTAATTGCGTTAAGACATATCAAAATAGAAGTATAGAAAGTATCGAAAAATATCAAAATTTCTTTAATGAAATAGGTGCTTTAAATGAAAAAATATCATTTGCAAGGGAGGTTAATTTGCAAAGCTTAAGCGATAAAAAAGAGCTAATAAGCTCTATTTTGAAAAATAGCGAATTTCTAAAAGATAATGAAGTATTGCAGAGCGCATATTTGCTAGGAATGATGTCAGCAGGGTTGATAAATCGCCAATTTGCTATTAGTAAAAATAGTTCATTTGAAAAATGGCTGAATAATGCCGGACTAATTACGAAAGAGCTTTTAGAACGGATTTGGACCAAGTGCGATGAAACCAATAAAAAACTCTCCAATGTATCGCGAGGAAAAAGAAGCGCTAATATAGAAATCATGCGCGATATTTTGATTGGAATTTTACCAAGTGCGTTTTTATCTCAAAAGCGAGTTAAGAGCGCTTATGTAACGCTAGCTTTTGCTATGGGCGGAAGTGATTTTACGAAATATATTAAAGATAACACTCAAGGAGACAAGTAATGAAAAAGAAGGAAATCCTATTTCTTTGGGACGGCGAAAATTTTAATCCAAACGGCGATATGCTAAGAGATAACGCTCCTAGGATAGACGATGAGACGGGTATAGCAGAAGTTACTGATGTACGTATAAAGCGAACAATTAGAGATGAAATTATGAAAAAAGACGAAAGTGCGATTTTCATTAAAGAGTATAAAAGAGATGAAAATATCTTAGATTGCAAAAGCGCGATACGTGAAGTGATTAATGTAAAGCAAGAAAAAATCGAGATAGAAAAAGAAATTTTATCTAAATTTATTGATATTCGCGCATTTGGTGGAGTTTTGCCGATATCGGATAAAGACGAGATGAAAAAAGAAGGCATAAAAACAGCCGGAATTCAATTTGTCGGACCCATTCAGTTTAGAATGAGCAGATCGCTTCATAGAGTTGCGGTAGAGCATATAAAAGGCACCGGCGCGTTTGCAAGCGGTAGCGATAAGGCAAATAAAACGTTTAGAGAAGAAGATTTTTTAAATTATGCAATGTTTGCAACTTACGGAATAGTGGATAATCATAGTGCAAAGATTACAAATTTAAGTGAAGATGATGTGAAAGTGATTTTAGGCGCGCTCTGGAGCGGGACTAAAAATTTAATTACTCGCACGAAAATGGGTCAGATGCCTAGATTTATGCTAGTAATTACATATAAAAATGATACTTTCGCTGGAGATTTAAATAACTGTATAGCTATAAATAGTAGCAAAGAAGACGTAGAGATAAGAAGTATAAATGATTTTACAATTGATTTTTCTAGATTAAAAGCTAAACTTACTAGATACGCGCAAGAGATCGAAAAAATAGAGTATATGAG
>CAURFS010000204.1:0-3437 GCA_963523845.1 uncultured Campylobacter sp.
CGTGCCTCTGTTTTTCAGGCGTATTGTGGAGACGAACGAAGTGCATATCGTCCAGAGCGCGCGTAAGACGACGAGCTACGGCAAAGATACCGGTAACGGCAACAGCTATTATGAATTCCCAAGCTGGGTGCCGGTGCTGGGCGTTACGAAGATCGTTTTGCCGGTCTCTGTTTTTAGTATCAAGATCGAGGATTACGAGGCGTATGATCTGGGCAGGCTTCCTTTCGTAGTCGATATCACGGCGTTTTTTAGGATTATGGATTCAAATTTAGCCGCGCAACGCGTCAATAATTTTGAGGATCTTAACAATCAGCTTAGAAATATCATTCAAGGCTCGATCCGTTCGATCCTTTCGAGCCGTGTGCTTGAGGACATCTTGCAGATCCGCTCCGAGCTCGGAGACGATTTTACCAAGGCGGTAAAGACGCAGCTGCAAAACTGGGGTATCGAGCCCGTTAAAAACATCGAGCTGATGGATATCCGAGATAGCAGTGGCAGCAAGGTCATCTTAAACATCATGGAGAAGAAAAAATCCCAGATCGAAAAGGAAAGCCGCGTCGAGGTCGCAAACAACACCAAGCTTGCTCAGATCGCCGAGATCGAAGCCGCGCAGGCAACCGAAGTGCGCCAGCAGGAAGCAAATAAGATGGTAGGCCTTAAAACCGTCGAAAACGAGCGGGAGGTCGCGATCTCAAAGGAGCAGGCCGAGCAGCTCATCAAGGATCAGCAAAAGATCACGCAGGAAAAGGCGATGGAGGTCGTGCGGGTAAACGACGTCAAGCAGGCCGAGATCAAAAAGCAAGTGGAGATCGTAAAGGCCGAGCAGGAGCAGCGCAAGATCGAGATCGACGCCGAAGCGCGCAAAAACGCCAAAATCCGCGACGCCGAAGCGATCAAGGAAAATCAAATTTTAGTAGCGCAGGGCGATAAAGAGAAGCAGTTTCTCGCCGCCGCGGCGCTTTTGGAGATGAAGGACAAAGAGGCGCAGGGTACGCTAAAGATAGGCTCTGCCGAGGCCGAGGCGCTTAGACTGAAGGAGCTCGCGCCCGTAAACGCACAGATCGAGCTGGCGCGCGAGATCGGCGAAAATCAGGGATATCAGACCTATCTCATTTCGATCAAACAGATCGAAGCGAACCGCGACATCGGCCTAGAGCAGGCCAAGGCGTTAAGCGCGGCGGATCTTAAGATCATCGCAAACGAAGGTAGCGTGGGCGAGGGGATGAGTAAATTCGGCGAAATTTTAAGCGCCAAGGGCGGCACGCAGCTAGCCGCGATGCTCGAAGCGCTAAATCAAAGCGAGGTCGGCAAAAAGGTGCTGGATAAAATTTCGGGCGCCAAGGAGGAGGGCAAATCCGAGTAATATTTGCAGCCTGGGGCGAGTAAAATTTTAAATTTATACGATAGCGGCGCTGCAGACGAGGGTAAATTTGAGTAATAGCTAGCGGCACAGTGCGGGCGAACAAATTTGAGCGGTCTGCCCGTCCGGGCGGTTTGGCTGTCCGCACTTGGATAAAATTTAAGACGCTATATGGAATTTTAGAGATTGTGAAATTTCAAATACTCGCGGAATTTCGGATTTTCGTGGGATTTTAAAACACCGCGGAATTTTAAATATCGTGAAATTTAAATGCCTCGGAATTTTAAATGCTCGTAAAATTTCACGCTCCCGTGCGCGAGCATTTAAAGACGGTGCGGTATCGCAAGTATTCGCAGAGCGCCAAAACGCGCCATCAAAACAAGAGCCAAAAGACCGAGCAGGGTATCGCAAGTATTCGCAGAGCGCCGAAACTGCGGGTAAATTTTAAAAAATTCGCAAGGTGAGATTAAAATTTAGGCGCGGGTGCATAGCGTTCGCGCGGATTGCACTTAGTAGCCGTCAAATGCTTGAACTTTTTAGCGCCTAGCGGTCAAATTCCGCCGCCTAGCGAGGCTAAATTTATTCGGTTCGCATGAAATTCAAGAAGCGCGAGCCGTTTGAGCAGCGCAAAATTTAATCCGCCTGCATAAAATTTTAAGGAGCGCACGATGGCAAACGCCGTAAATTCCGCACAGTACCAAGCGCGCATTAAGCAGGCGGAAGCTCTTTTTGAGGGGCAAAATTTTACCCGGCGCCAAACGATAAATTTAGGTAGCGGATATGAGATCGTAAAGGACGCATATAGGCCCAGCGCGGCAAGCTTTGGCGGCGGCGAATACACGCTGTTTGATACTCACAAAACGCAGATAAAAAGCTGGCACAGCATAGACGACGGAAATGGCAGCTGCGTAGCCCATCTCAAAAGCCGCGCGATAAAAACTTGGCGCTGCATAGACGATAGGGCGGAATTTTTTAGCCTGATCCGCCATGCAGACGGCAAATTTTACCTCGTTTTTCGCCAGGATCTATACGGCTACAGCGTGCTTGAACTGGATCGCGGGCGGATTATGCGCTTCGTGCCGGACGCCTGGACGCTCGGCAAGGAGAGCTTCATTTGGGGCGGCGTGCACTATCTGCGGGACTGGGACGCGCTGGCCGTGAGCGGTTGCTACTGGGGCGCTCCAAACGGCGTGCATTTGGTGAGCTTTGCCGAGCCGATGAGCGAAGAGCAGAGATATGTCGATGTCTTAGACTGCATACAGGGCGGTTGCGACATCTACGAGCAGGCTGATTTTGCGGGCTTTGAGGATAATGAACTGAGCCTAAAATGCTTTCGCGCGGATACCTTGCGATATGAAAATATAAAAATTTCGCGCGAGCGCTACCGCGAATGGATGTGCGAATCAAAACGACTATAAGCTTTAAATTTGCTAAATTTCGCGCTTAAATTTCAAGGCTTGCAAGTGGTAAATTTTAATGACGAGCCGCAAAAAGCGGAATTCGGCGAGACCAAAGGGGCTGAAATAAGGAATACGGATGTTTTTTGAATACATTTTAATCGGCGTTGCGGTAGGCTTTATCAGCGGATTTTTCGGCATCGGCGGCGGCACGGTCGTGGTGCCCGTGATGATGCTCTTCGGCTACGACGTTAAGTACGCCATCGGCATCAGCATCATGCAGATGATTTTCAGCTCGATTTTCGGCTCGTTCGTAAATTTTAAAAGCAAAATGCTCGACGTCGCTCCGGCGCTAGTGCTGGGGCTCGGGGGCTTTTGCGGCGCGCTTAGCAGCGGCTTTATCGTAAGCTATTTCTCCTCAAAATTTCTACTGGGCACGCTCATTTTAGTGCAGATCATAAATTTAATCAAACTCTTTAAAACCCCGACCGAGCCCACCGGCGAGCCCAACGAATCAAAAATTTTGCTCTTTATCGTGGGGCTGCTCGTCGGCGCCGTGGCGATCAGCGTGGGTATCGGCGGCGCGGTATTCGTGATGCCTATTTTGATCAGCTTTTTAAACTACGACATCAAAAAGGCCGTCAGCACGGGGCTATTTTTCGTGATATTTTCCTCAAGCG
>CAURFS010000205.1:0-3411 GCA_963523845.1 uncultured Campylobacter sp.
GAGTCGCATAGAGCGCGCGAAGTCCGAATTCTGCGATCTTGTGAGCGGTTTCTGGATCAAATCGAAAAAAGATTTTTTTCAAGGTATCATAATTCATAATTTTTCCTCAAATTTTGCGTAATGGTAGCTAAAATTTAATTAAATATAGATAAGGATTTCGCGCCGTATTTGCAATCTGCGGCGGTTAAATTTAATTTTAGAATTATGCGAGAGATGCCGGTAAAATTTCTACGGCTTGCAATGAGCGGTTTAAATTTACGCAGAAGTTCAAAGATGTGCGGCGTAAATTTTATAAATTTAGCGAGCGGCGATACATATCAAAATGCGCGGTGTCTGCAATGCAGCTCGCGGTGCAGGGGTCGCCGCGATTTTATCCTGCGCCGATCTGCGCTCAATCCCGCTGAAGCTAAATTTTAAAATTTAAAGCGTCCTATTCGCGCCGCTTGAGCTTTAGCGCGCGTCTTTGTCAGCGAAGGCAGCGATCATCGTGCCCAGAGGAATGATCGTAATGCCCAAGATAATCGCTAGCGGGTTTAGCAAGGACAGCTTGGCAAGCAGGTAGATCGCCGCCACGAGCGCCGCGTAGGATAGAATTTTAAACGGAGAGAAAAACACTCCCGCAAAATTGCTCCGAACTTCGCCTCTTTTGCGCTCATCATCCCAACCATCAATGCTGCCGTCCGCGCCGTCGAAATCATCATTTGATCCGTCGCGCGCGCCGCCAATCTCACCCCCAAAATCGCTCGTACCGTCGCCCGGCTCGCCGCTATCTGTGCCATCGCTATGATTGCTGTGATCTACGCCGTCGCTATGATTGTTGCGATCTGCGCCGTCACTCCGGTCGCCACTATCTGCGTCGTCCAAGTTGCTGCTCGCTCCGTTTTTTAAGTCGTCGCAGCGCTCGCCTATGTTGTCTTGCGAACTATCGCTAGCTTCGTCGTCTATACCGTTGTGTAAATCGCCGTAAGCCGCACCATCGTTTATATTAAATTTATCGGCAACGGCGTGTTCCAAAGCGGTCGCGTCGTAATTGGAGGTTTTGTCGCCGCTCTTCGTAGAATTTACGTCACACTCACCAGCGGAAGCTCTGTCGTACTCAGCGTCTAAATTTGAGCTGCGAGTAAAATTTATATCGGCGACGGAGTTTGCGGCGCACCCAGCTGAGCTTGCGGTACGCTCGGTGGAGTTTGCGGCACACTCGGCGGCGGTCTCATCGTATAGAGCGCAGCTGCCATCGTTTTCGGTGCTAGTCGCGCCGCTAGTGAAATTTACCGCGCTTTCGGAATTTCGCGTGTTTGAAATTTCGGCGCCTAAATTTAGGCTGCTAAAATTTTCGCTATTTAAAATTTCGCCTCCGCAAATTTTGCTGTATGAAATTTTATCGTCGTCGCTCGCGCCACCTAGGTTTTCGCTGCCAAAGCTTGCGGAATTCGTATCGTTTGCGGAAGTTTTGACGTTCATAAAACCGGTGGAATTTTTAGAGCTTTGCCGCAAAATTTCATCGTATTTGCCGGCTCTGAGCTCATCTTCTATTTTGTTTCGGTAAGCGCGAAACGAAAAATATACCGCGCCGAATGCGCCCAAAAATCCGGCCTCCAAGCTAAGAAGCCAGGCAAGCGCCCGCACGCCGAAAGAGCCCGAGCCGAAAAATCCTGCGCCGCAAAGCGCTAGCCCAAGCAGGACAAACGCCGCGTTTAGCGCGCAGTATATGAGCAAAAATCGCCTATTCAATCTCGCTCATCCCATTCATCGTCGTCGTCGAAATTTTTAGGATCCGCCTTGTATTTCGGATCGTTCTCAAGCTCCTTTAGGCTCGAATTTAGCGCCTTGCACGCGCGGTAAACGTTTAAAAACGCCGCCGCGATGCCGATAGCGATGCCAAGCCAGAGCAGAAGCAGCGAGCCCGTGAGGTGTCGCAGCCCAAGCCCGATCGCTACGCCGATGCCGATCGCTACGACGATTGAGATGCCTAGGCTGATGTCGCAGGCGCCCTTTACGATTTTGTTTAAATTTTTCGTTACTCTCATCTAAAATCCGTAAAATTTTAAAATGTAGCCCTTAAAGCGCCGCCATCGCTTCATCCGCGGCGTTTAGCGCAAAGTCGATCTGCGTTTCGTTCATCGTGGCGCAGATAAAGCCCGTCTCAAACTGACTAGGTGCCAAAAATACGCCGCGCTTAATCATCTCGCCGTGAAATTTCGCAAAGCGCACGGTGTCTGCCCGCAAAGAGCCGTCATAGTCGCGCACCTCTTCGTCTGCGAAAAAGTATCAGAACATCGAGCCTACGCAGGCGGTTTGCAGCGCGATGCCGCGGCGCTGCGCTATAGCGCAAAGCCCGTCCGTAAGCCTACGCGCCAGCTCGCCGAGCCTTTCGTAAAGGCCGCTGCTAGCGTAAATTTTACTTAGGCTAGCGATACCCGCGGCCATTGCGACGGGGTTTCCGCTTAGCGTGCCCGCTTGATACACCGCTCCTAGCGGGCTTATCATATCCATAATTTCGCGCTTGCCCGCAAACGCCGCCACGCTCATGCCGCCGCCGATGACCTTGCCGAAAGTTACCAGATCGCCGCGGACGCCGTAGATGCCGTAGCTGCCTAGCTCGCTCGCGCGAAAGCCGCTCATTACCTCGTCGATTATCAGCACGATCTTTTTCTCGTCGCACAGCGCGCGAAGCTCGGTTAAAAATTCGGGACCCGCCGGTACCAAGCCCATATTTCCCGCGATAGGCTCGATGATGATCGTGCCGATGTCGTTTTGCGCTAGGACGTCCTTTACACTTTGTATGTCGTTGTATCTGGCTAGGTAGGTATTTTTTGCGACGTCCTGCGGCACGCCCGCGCTGCTTGCGTTACCGAAGGTGCTCGCGCCGCTGCCCGCTTTGACGAGCAGGCTGTCGCTGTGGCCGTGATAGCAACCCTCAAATTTTAAAATTTTATCTCGTCCGCTAAAGGCGCGCGCAAGACGAATCGCGCTCATAGTGGCTTCGGTGCCGCTGCTGGTAAAGCGGATCTTATCTAGGAAATCGAAATTTTTTAGCACAAGCGAGGCGAGCTGCGTCTCAAGCGGGCTGGATGCGCCGAAGCTTAGCCCCTTTTTGGCGGTCTGCACGACGGCGCGCTCTATGTCAGCATCGGCGTGACCGAAGATGAGCGGGCCCCAGCTCTGCACGAAGTCGAGATATTTTTTACCCTCGACGTCGTAGATGTACGAGCCCTCGCCGCGATCCACCATAAAAGGCTCGCCGCCTACGTTGCCGAATGCTCGCACAGGCGAATCTACGCCGCCTGGGATGAGTTTTTGTGCTGCTAAAAATTCGTCGTGATTATTCATTTTTTCTCCTTCTTTTTTGGTTGATTTATCGATTTTATATCTTTGGAGATGATGATGATCTCGTTTTGCGTCAGGAAGTAG